>JBEDEF010000429.1:0-5086 GCA_041175845.1 Verrucomicrobiota bacterium | reverse complement strand
CTCCTGGTCCTGCTGTTGCCCGCCCTCCTCCGCGCCGCTGCGCCGGCGCCGGACGCCGACGGCTTCGTACCGCTGTTCAACGGCCGCGATCTGAGCGGCTGGGTGAACGGCAATTGCGCTCCCGAGACCTGGAGCGTGCGCGACGGCGTGATCCACTGCACCGGGCTCCCGATCGGCGGCCTGCGCACGGAGCGTCAGTACGAGAACTTCATCCTCGAGCTCGAGTGGCGCCACCTGCGCCGCAGCGGCAACTCCGGGGTCTTCGTGTGGGGCTCCCCGATCAACGCGCCCGGCGTTCCCTTCCTGCGCGGGATCGAGGTGCAGGCCCTCGACCACGGGTACGCCGAGGACTTCGAGCGGAAGAGCGGCAAGAAGTCGGACTGGTTCACGGTCCACGGGGACGTGTTCGCCATCCATGGCGCCACGATGCGCTACATCGGCCGCACCAACGGCAAGCGAAGCTTCCCCACCGAGGACCGCAGCCGGCCGTCCCCCCAGTGGAACCACTATCGGATCGAGGCGCGGAACGGGTCGCTCCGCCTGCACGTGAACGGCCGCGAGGTCAGCGGCGGCGACGACGCCAACTACCGCAAGGGCTACCTCGCGCTCGAGTCGGAGGGCTCGCCGGTCGAATTCCGCAACCTGCGGATCAAGGAACTCCCCTCCACGGGCGCCGGCCCGGAAGTCACCGCGCCGGTCGATCCGGGCTGGCGCGCACTCTTCAACGCCCTCGACCTCCGCGGCTGGCGCACCGGCCCCGCGACGGAGGCCGCGTGGGCCGTCGGCGGCGGCCGGATCACGGCGCGCACCAGCGCGGGCCCGGAGGCCGCCCTCGTCACCAGCGGCGAGCTCGGCGCGGCCGAGTTCATCGTCGACTACCAGCCGCCGAAGGCGGGGCCCGCGGAGGCCGTGGTGCTGGTGCGCGGGCATCCTGTGCGCCTGACGGGCGCGGAACCGGGCAAGTTCAGCCGCTTCACCGTCACCGTCACCGGCGGCAAGGTCCGCGTCGCGCGCGAGGGCGGCGGGGCGACCGAGGCGGCGTTGCCCGCGGGGGTGCCGGCCAAGGGACCGTTCGCGCTCGTGCCGGCCACGGCCGGAGGGGTCTTCACCAACCTCCACGCGCGCGACCTCTGAGCTGGCGAAAGCGCGGGCGCGGCCGCGCTCAGCCGCCGAGCTTGAAGCTGGAGCTGACCTGGAAGACGGCGCTGACGATCGCGAACGCGATGAAGCCGACGAAGACGAACACGGCCATCAGCACGCCGCTCGCGATCACCTTGGTGAAGACGTTCAGCTGCCCCGAGATCCGTTTCTGGTAGGCGACGGCGATCTGCTTCAGGCTCGGAACGACGTTGCCCGTGTTTTCGCCGACCGCGAGGCGGTCGAGCACTAGCGCGGGGAAGCAGCCGGTGCGGCCGAGGGCGGCGGACAGCGCCTCACCCTCGAGTACCCGCGCAATCGCCGCCTGGAAGGCCGCGCGGTGCACCGTGTTGCCAATCTGCTTCTCTGTCATCCGCAGCGCCTCCGCCGCCGTGATGCCGTTCTCCAGCAGCACCGAGAGCGTCTGGGCGAAGGCGAGCACCGTCTGCGCGACCACGAATGGGCCCGTCAGCGGGAGCCGCAGCAGCCACGCGTCCGTCGCCGCCCGGCCGGCCGCCGTGCGCCGCCAGCCGAGAAACGAGCTTACGCCCACGATGGCCGCGACGACCAGCGCAATTCCCCACGGACTGAGCAGGAACTCGGAGAGCCCGATGAGCAGCGAGGTTGAGGCGGGCATCTTGCCGCCGAGCGAGGTGAGCAGCGTCTTCAGGCGCGGCAGCAGGAAGACGAGGAAGAACACAATCACCCCGCCCGCCACCACCACCATGAACGCCGGATAGGCCAGCGCCGCGAGCAGCTGCCGCCGCAGCTCGCGCTGCTCCGTCAGATGGGCGATCAGCCGCGCGAGGGTGTCGTTCAGGGAGCCCGTCGCCTCCCCGGCCTGGATCAGGTTGGTCACCGAAGGCTCGAAGACCTCGGGGCTCGCCGCCATCGCCCGCGACAGGGGCGCGCCCTCGCTGATGCGTTCCCAGAGCTGGCCCGAAAGCCGGCGCAGCCGCGGCTCCTGGAGGCGCACGGACAGCAGCCGGACCGCCTCGCCAGCCGACAGACCGCTGTGAACCAGATCGTAGAGCGCCTCCAGGAACGGCAAGCACTCGCGCCGGGTCAACGCGCGCACATTCCGCGTCTCCGCCGAGCGGCGCGCGACCGCCTGGCCAGCGGCCAGTTCCTCCACCGTCCGCACCTGCACCCCTCGGGCGGCCAGCACCCGCAGGGCGTCGCGGCGCGAGGGGGCCTCGAGCTCCGCCGCGACCGGCTGGCCCGCGCGGTCTCGACCGCTGTAGGCGAAGCGCGGCATCACTTATCCACCACGGTCACGACCCGCAGCACCTCGTCAAACGTGGTGTGACCGCGGCGGACCTTTTCCCACCCACTCTGCCCGAGGGTGCGCATCCCGTGGCGGCGGGCGCACTCGGCGAGCGTCCGCGTGCTCTCCCGCTTGAGCACCAGCTGGTGCATCTCCTCATTCAGACGGAAGATCTCGAAGATGCCGATCCGGCCGCGGTAGCCGGTGCCCCGGCAGCGGTCGCAACCCACCGGCGTCGCCAGCTCGGTCACGTTGGCCGCCTCCTGCGGATCGCAGCCCAGGATCGCCAAGCTCTCTTCCAGTTTCACGCGCGAGATGGGGGCGGGGCGCGAGCACTCGGGACAAAGCCGTCGCACGAGACGCTGCGCGATCACCAGCTCGATCGCCGAGGCGACCAGGAAGGGCTCGATGCCCATATCCACCAGACGCGTGATCGCGCCGGGCGCATCGTTGGTGTGCAGCGTCGAAAACACCAGGTGACCCGTCAGAGAAGCGCGGATCGCAATCTCGGCGGTGTCCTTGTCGCGAATCTCACCCACCATGATCACGTCCGGATCTTGCCGCAGCACGTGCCGCAACGCATCCGCGAACGTCAGCCCAATCTCGGGCCGGACCTGCATCTGGTTCACCCCGGGCACCTCGTACTCGATCGGATCCTCGATGGTGATGATGCGGAGATCGGTGGAATTGATCTTCCGCAGGAAAGCGTTGAGTGAGGTGCTCTTACCGGAACCGGTCGGACCCGTGACGAGGATGATGCCGTGGGGCGTGTCGAGCACTTCGCCGATCGCGGCCTGCTCCTCCGGGCTCATCCCGAGGCGGTCCATCGTGTAAGCCTCCTTCTTCTGATTGAGGAGGCGCAGCGAGATCGATTCCGCGTAGATCGTCGGGACCGTCGAAACCCGGATGTCGAGGGTCACACCACCGGCGCGGAAATTGATGCGGCCGTCCTGGGGTAGGCGCTTCTCGGAGATATTCATCCGCGCCATGATCTTGAGGCGGGAGATGATGGCGTCCTGGAAGCGCAGGAGGTTTTCGGGCACCGGCACCGGCACAAGCAAGCCGTCGACCCGGTACCGGATGCGCAGCTGGGCCTCCTGTGGCTCAAAGTGGATGTCCGTCGCCTGGTCCGCCACCGCCTGGGAGATGACGTCCGTGACAAAGCGCACCACTGCCGCCTCCTCGTCGACGACCTCCTCTGCGGCGACCTGGGCGGTGGGCGCGACGTAGTCCTCCTGCCCATCCTCGAGCGAACCCGCGCCGACGCCGAAGTTCTCGATGATCAGCTGGTGCACGCGCTCGGGCACCGCGAGATGCCACACCAAGGGCCGGGCGGTGAAGGTGCGGATCCACGCGGCCATATCGGCGTCCGGCAGCCAGGCCGCCGCAAGGTGGAGCGGACGGTCGAGGTCGGGTACCGGGAAGGGGGGCGTGCTCCCCGCCCGGGGCCGCTGCAGGGGGATGATTTGATACTCGTGGACGAGGCGGGCGGGGAGCAGCCCGCGGGCCTCGGCATCCGCCTCGAGGTTGCTCGCGACGGCCAGGCCCGCGGCGGCGGCGAGCGCAGTGAGCACTTCCGCCTCGGACCGGGCCAGGGCGGCGGCCAGTACCGCGAGCCGCTGACCGCGCGGCGCCTCGGCGAGGGCCTGGCGCTGCTCCTCCGTGAGCGGTTCAGCGAGTGCGGCCGGCAGGAGGCCCGCCGCGGGGGCCGGAAGGTCCGCCACGGCGCTCATTTCCCGAGAAGGCGTTCGACGGCCGAACGGGGCGGAGCCACGTAGGAAGGATCCAGCTCCTTCTTGACCTCGTCGCGCGAGGGCCAGGTGTCGATCCGGCGGTAGGCGTCCGCGTTGTCGATCGCCGGCGTGTTGGTAAGGACCACCGGCCGGACAAAGAACACCAGATCCGAGACCGTCTTGCCGCGGGAGCGGGAGCCAAGGAGGTCGCCGAGGATCGGGATGGGACCGAAGCGGCTGGAGCTGCGCAGGGAGGAGTTTTTGCGGAAGCCGCTGATGACGATGATGTCGCCGGACTTGGCGGAGACGTAGTTGGTCGATTCGCGCCGGCCGATCACGTACTGCTTGTTCTGGTCGACCAGCACCTCGCCGATCACGTCCTCGACCGACTGCACCAGATCCAACTGCACCGCGCCGTCGACGCCGATGAAGGGGGTGACCGTCAACGTGGTGCCAATCTGTTGCTGGGTGACGGTGGAGCTAGACGCGAGGCCGGTGCTGACGCCGGCGGCGGATTGAATTGTGCCCGTGACGACGGGGCGCGTCTCACCGTTGAAGAACTTGGCCTGCTTGCCGTGACTAGTGACGATCGCGGGCTGAGTCGTGATGGCGTTGTTGCGCGACCGGGGCGTGGTGTTGAGAGAGATCTCGGCCGCGAGGTCGCGGGGACCGGATACCGCGCCGCCCCGGGAAATGGCGCCACCGCTGATCCCCGCGCCGACGGTGGTGCCGGTGAAGCCGACCAGCTTGTCGCCATCGACCTTGAGCCCGAGAGCGCTGATGCCGCTGGCATGCTGGTCGTCGAGGGTGACCTCAGCGATGACCACCTCGATGCGGACCTGAGGCAGGACGATGTCGAGCTTGTCGATGAGGGCGCGGACAAGGCGGATGTCGTCGGAGGTGCCGAAGACCACCACGGCGTTGCTGCGGTCATCGTTTACGACGGTCA
>JBEDEF010000428.1:0-6265 GCA_041175845.1 Verrucomicrobiota bacterium | reverse complement strand
TTCCTGATGCGCTCCCTCGGCCGGCCCAACCGCGATCAGATCGTCTCCATGCGGCCCGAGGAGCTCACCACCCTCGAGGCCCTCGATCTTGCCAACGGCCAGACGCTCACCCGCGCGCTGGAGCAGGGGGCCGCCCGGCTCGCCGCCCAGCCCTGGCCCGATCCCGCCGCCCTCATCACCCACCTGTACGCGCGCACCTTGGCCCGCCCGCCGGAGCCCGGCGAGCGGCGCGCCGCGGCGGAGCTCCTCGGGCCGCAGCTGACCGCCCCCGGCATCGCGGACCTCCTGTGGGCCCTCCTGATGCAGCCCGAGTTCCTTTACGTTCATTAAGTCCGCTATCCGTTTCCCCGATGTATCCCTTGCTCGATCCCCAGGCCCCGCCCGCGATCGTCCGCCGCGATTTCCTGAAGCAGCTGGCCGCCGCCAGCGCGGCCGCGTGGTCCACCGGTGTGCCCCAGGCCGTCCGGGCGAACAGCGCCCCGTTGGTGCACCCGCCGGCGAAGGCGGACGCCTGCATCTTGCTCTGGATGGCCGGCGGGATGGCCGCGCCGGATACCTTTGATCCGAAGCGCTACCTGCCCTTCGAAAAGGGCCTCGAGGTCGCGCGGATGCTCAGCACCTTCCCGGCGATCGACACCGTGGTGGATGGACTGAAGATCTGCCAGGGGCTGGAGCACATCGCGCAGGTGATGGACCGCGCGACCCTTCTCCGCAGCGCGGTGCAGCCGGATCTGGGGAGCATCCTGCACTCGCGGCACCAATACCATTGGCACACCGGCTACGTGCCACCCCAGACCGTCGCCTGCCCGCACCTCGGCGCCTGGATGGCCAAGGTGCTCGGCCCGCGCAACCCGGTGATGCCCCCTTTCATCAACATCGGCCAGCGGCTCGAGGGCGTCGGTGAGAGTGAGGAGCTGAAGGCCTTCACCACCGCGGGGTTCTTCGGCGCGGAGTTCGGCCCGCTGAACCTCCCGTTTCCGGAAGAGGCCGCCGTCTCCGTGCGCCCGCCGCCGGGGATGGACGCCGGACGCTTCGCCAACCGCGACCGCCTGTTCCGCCAGCTGGTGGACGCCAATCCGGACCGCGACCGGATGAGCGATTACCAGCGGCAGTCCCTCCTGCGCAGCATGGACAACGCCTACCGCCTGCTCAGCAGCAAGGAGCGGGAGGCCTTCGACCTGACCCGTGAGTCCCCGGAGGTGCAGGCCCAGTACGACACCGGGCGTTTCGGGCGCGGCTGCCTGCTCGCCCGCCGGCTAGTCGAGGCCGGGGCGCGCTTCGTCGAGGTGACCACCGAGTACGTACCATTCCTTCATTGGGATACCCACAAGGACGGCCACGAGACCGTGGCGCGCCTGCACCGGGAGATCGACCGGCCCATCGCGACCCTGATCCGGGATCTCGAGGCGCGCGGATTGCTGGAGCGAACCCTGGTCATCGTGGCGAGCGAGTTCAGCCGCGACGCGATGATGGAGGGACGCCCGGGTTCCACCGCCAACGATCAGGCGACCTTCAAGGTCGATACCTTGGGGGAGATGGCGCACTACGGCCTCCACCGGCACTTCACCGGTGGCACCAGTGTGGTCTTCTTTGGTGGGGGCACCAAGCGAGGGTACGTCCACGGTCGGACGGCCGACGAGCGGCCATTGCTGGCGATCAAGGATCCGGTGACCGTGCGGGACCTGCACGCGACCATCATGACCGCGATGGGCATCAGCCCGCAGACCGAGTTCAGCATCGAGGGCCGGCCGTTCTACGTGACGGAGGACGGCAAGGGCCGCCCCGTGAGGGAGCTGTTTGCCTGACGGACGGTGGGGCGGTGCGACGGTGGTCGGTGAGGCAGTGGACGGTGGACTTCTGCTGCGGGGATCCGGCCTGCATCCCAGCTTAATCCTTCGGTTATTCTTCGTTTATCCTTCGGTCTCTCAGAGGTAGATGCCCCCTTTTACCCCCCATAACCGAAAGATCATCGACGGATGCCCGAAGGATCATCGAACGGAGAGGGCGGGCAAAAGGACGGGAAATGCCGCGCATTTCCGTCCCGGGAAGTAAGTCAGGAGGCAAAGCACCGCCGCCGAACCCTTCCTCCGCCGGGCCCTAGGGACGCGGTCACCCGACGCCGGGCCAGGTGATGAAGGCGGGCCCGCAACCGCGAGGACCTGCCGCCGACGCGCACGGTCCAGTGCAGCTGAACCCGACCTCGGGCAGGTACTCCACCGCGCCTCCGGACTCCGCAGTTCATGGATTTCCGACCGGAAAAGACTCGCCTCGTGCTCGAGGCGGTCTTGGTTGGCCACCCTCCGCCCTACCCTCCATGCTTTCCGTAAACGTTTCGAGGGTCCGCCTTGTCGGCCTGTTCTCCGGCCTGATCGCCTTCGCCCTCCTCCTCTGGGGTTGGGGTGGGCCGGCGGATCGCCCGCTGGCCGGCGCGATGGCCGCCGTCGCAGCGCTG
The DNA here is from genome assembly GCA_041175845.1 of Verrucomicrobiota bacterium. GTDB lineage: Bacteria > Verrucomicrobiota > Verrucomicrobiia > Opitutales > Opitutaceae > ER46. Next base: position 3,813 of record JBEDEF010000428.1, on the reverse strand, counting down.
ATGTCCATCTGGTGGATGACCGAGGCTGTGCCGCTGGCCGTCACCTCCCTGTTGCCCATCGTGCTCTTTCCGCTCCTCGGGCTCGGCGATGTGCGCCGCACGCCGCAGAGCTATTTCAACGAGATCGTCGTCCTTTATCTCGGCGGTTTCTTTATCGCCCTCGCGATGGAGAAATGGCGGCTCCACCAGCGCATCGCCCTCGGGCTCCTCAACCGCATCGGCTCGAGTCCCGGCTCCGTCCTGGGCGGCTTCCTCCTCGCGACCGCCTCGTTGTCGATGTGGATTTCCAACACCGCCACCGCGCTGATGATGCTCCCCATCGGCCTGGCGGTCGTACTGAAGCTCGAAGGCTCCTTTGGCGTCGAGCGGGTCCGCCCGCTCGCCCTCGGCCTGATGCTCGCCATCGCGTACGGGTGCTCGCTCGGCGGGATCGCCACGCTCGTCGGTACTCCCACGAACCTCGCGTTCGTGAAAATCTACCGCGACACGTTCCCCTCCGCACCCCCGATCGCCTTCGGTGACTGGATGCTCTACGCCACGCCGCTGGCCGCCATCCTACTGGTCGCCACCTGGTTCCTCCTCGCCCGCGTCTTCTGCCGCTGCGACGCCACGCTCCGGCTCGATCGCTCCGTACTGCAGGCGGAACGCGACAGCCTGGGTCCGATGCGCTTTGAGGAAAAAGTCATCGCGGTGCTTTTCCTCGTCGTGGCGCTCCTTTGGGTCTTCCGGGGTGACCTGAACGTCGGCGTCCTCACCGTCCCGGGCTGGAGCCGGCTGCACCCCGCCCTCGCGGCCTTGGACGACGGTTCCACCGCCCTGCTGGTCAGCCTCTTCCTCTTCCTCATTCCCTCCCGCGCCGAACCCGGCCACGCGCTACTCGACGGGGCGAGTTTCGCCAAGGTCCCGTGGGATGTCATGCTGCTCCTCGGCGGCGGCTTCGCCCTGGCCTCCGGCTTTGTTTCCAGCGGCCTTTCCGAACACCTTGCCCTCGTCCTGCGCGACTTCGGCCATCTCCCGGCATTCGCGATTCTCGTCCTTGTTTGCCTGCTCATCACCTTCCTGACGGAGCTCACGTCCAACGTCGCCACCGCCACCATGTTCCTGCCGGTGCTCGCCGCCTGGGCCGTCGCTGAGCGGATCAATCCGCTCATCCTGATGATTCCGGCCACGATTTCCGCCTCGATGGCCTTCATGCTCCCGGTCGCCACGCCGCCCAACGCCATCGTCTTCACCAGCCGCCGCGTCCGCATTGCCGAAATGGCCCGCGTCGGCCTGGGCCTCAATCTGATCGGCGTCGTCGTCATCGCGGTCTACTCCCACTGGATCCTGCCGCTGCTCTGGAACTTCGATCCGCAGTCCCTCCCCCCTTGGGCCGCTGCGAAGTGAAACCCCAGCCCGGGACCGGTGGAGCTAGAACCCGGTGTTCCCCGCCGCGTCTCGACGACGCCCGGGGAATCACTTCACTTCGCGATAGACCACCTTGCCATCAACGTGGTGCAGCCGAAGCTCAAGGCTTGCGCCGGTGGCCGTGGGCGTGACGACCCCGGAGAGAAATCCACCCTCCCCAGTGCGCAGGAAGCGGTGCTCGGGACGCGGCGTCTTCTCGTCCCAGCCGCCGGCGTGGGCGGCGGTCGACGGGCCCACGCTCCACTCATTGACCGAGGTCGCGGGGTCCACCGAGACATACTGCCAGTGCCGATCTCCGGTGATCACGGTGAGATTGGGGTAGCGTGCCAGCAGCTCGCGAACCTCCTTCCCCTCCACTGCGAAGCCCGCGTTGGCGTAGTTGTCATCCTTGTTGCTCCGGTCCGGGCCCACCACGGGCACAGTGGTGAGGATCACCCGGAACGTGGCGGTGGAGGCGGCCAGCGTTTCGCCAAGCCACTTGATTTGCGCGCGGCCCCAGAGGGTCGGCGGCGGCGTCCGCTTTTCCGTCCAATCGGGCGTGCGATGATCCCGGCCCTCCATCAACCAGATTTGGAGGTCGCGACCCCAGCGGAAGGTTCGATACGCGACCTCCGGCAGTGCGGTTTGCTCCCGGAAAAGCCTCACTCCCTCCGCGTAGGTCAGTTCCCCGCTCCGCGTCGCAGGGCCGCAGTCGTTCGCCAGGGTGTCATGGTCGTCCTTCATGAAAAAGCTGGCGTGATTCCGGTGGAAATCCCGCAGCGTCGGCAAAGCGAACATCCGCGCCCAGTGGTAGCGGGCGAGCGCGGGGGTGAGCGCCAGCACCGGACCCTGATCATAATAGACGACATCGCCCGTGTTGACGAAGAAGTCCGGGCGCAAGGCGCTCATCGCCGGGTAGATCGCCAGCCCGTCCGGACGATCCAAGCGCTCGTATTTCTGACAGGTCATGACGCAGAACGTGACCGGCTGCCGTTGGTCCGGCAGCGGCGCGCTCCTGAATTCGCCGCGCTGCTCATCCGGCCGGAAATCCTGCGCGTTCCGCCGCGCCTGCACCAGGAGTTCATAGCGGGCCGCCGGAGTGAGTCCGGACAGGGGATGGAGCACGATCCCATCCCGCTCCAGTTCCGCCTGCTGCCACGGGGTCTCGGACCAAGTGGCGGCCCCCGCCACGCGATAGCGCACCCGCGTCTGGCCGATGGCGGCGGGCGCGCCGCCGGCGGCGGCACCCAGATCGAGCCCGGCCGGCATCTGTACCGTGATGCGGGCATCTGGAAACACCCGGTTTTCCCGCAATGCCACGGGCTTTCCGGTCTTCAGCTCGAAGGCCTCGATCCGTGGCAACGGGGCGTCCGCGGGATTGGCGGTCGCGCGCAACGTCACGCGGGTCCAGATCTCGGCCGCAGTCGAGGTCACGTTCACCACCTTGAACCCGGTCGCCTGGTGCACCTCCGGCGCCCCCGCGGGCAACCTGAGGCCAGACGTGAGGGCGAGGACGAGGCCAACGGTCCACTGCGCGTACGGTTTCATCGGCGAGATGGTTTCAGCGCGCCCAGTTGACCCCGAACGTCCACAGCGAGCCATACTTCGTGGTTTGGAAGAAGCGGGCGTGGCGCGGGGTGCTGGGGCCGTAGATTTCCGTGGTGGCCCCCTGATCGGTGACGTTCCGCAGATTGGCGTAAACCGAGAGGTTCTTGCGCAGGTTATACTCGCCGATCACGTCGACGAAGGTGGACGGCGGCTGCCAGTTATAAGTGCCCGGCTCGATGCTGGCACCGGCGGCCACGGCATTGAGCCGCGTGCGTCCGCGATGGTTTACATTCACCCGCAGGTTGTATTTTTCCCGGGTAAAGCTCAGCCCGGCGCTGCCGCTGCGCGGGATGTAGCCGGCGAAGTTTCCCCCCGTATCCCCGATCGCGCGCTGGGAAGTGCCGTTGGCGAAGACCTCAAACCCCCGCGCCCACCGGGGCAGGAAGGTGAGGCTCTGCCGGTAATTGAAGCTCACGCCCTCGAAGCGCACCGTGCCGGGAAGATTGAACTGGGTGGAAACGCCGTAGCGCCCGTACGCATTGGCATCGAGACCGTAGGTGGCGAGGAATTCCGGGGTCGCCGCCTGCACGGTGCTGCCGAAGAAGTTGCGCACATCGCGACGGAAGGCGGCGACCGAAACGACGCCGACCCCCTCGAAATAATGCTCCAGCCGCAGCACGAGCGAGCGGGCGGACCACGGGTTGATGTCGATGTTATTGACCACGATCCGGTTCGTCGCGCTGTCTCCAGCACTGGTGTCCGGCAACGTCAGGCCCCCGGCGTACTGATTGTAGTCGGGCCGGCCGATGGATTCGTAGGCAGCCAAGCGCGCGATCAGGTTTTCGCGGAAGGCGAAGCTCGCGTTGAGAGTAGGGAACA
>JBEDEF010000427.1:0-4852 GCA_041175845.1 Verrucomicrobiota bacterium | reverse complement strand
ACCCCGGCCGCCCGTCACCTACCGACGCGATGCACCAGGCTGGCGGCAGCTTGCCAAATTTCGCCGTTTAGCCCGAAGTCGGCGGCGTGAATTGGTACTGCCTCCACACCAAGCCGAAACGCGAAGCGGCAGTGGCGGAATACTGCGGGACGACCCTAGGGCTGGAGATCTATCTTCCTCGCCTTCAGCAGCACCGGACCATCCGCCGCGTGCGCCGGCTAGTCACGAGTCCCCTCTTTCCTCGATACCTCTTCTGTCGCCTCGACCTCGGCACGCACTACCGCGCAGTTCGCTACGCTCCCGACGCCCTCGACTTGGTCCACCTCGGCAGTGGACCCGCCGCGGTTTCGGATATGCTGATCGGCGACCTCCGGGCCTGGGCAGGCGGCAACGGAGATCTATTACGCGAGCCGTCGCCCCTCCGCCCAGGCGACAACGTCGAAATCACCGATGGCCCGATGCGCGGCCTTTCTGCCCTAATCCTCCGCGCCGAAGACGAAAAGGACCGGGTCGCGATTCTTCTCTCCGCGCTTCAGTCCGGAATTCCTGCGACTATCAGCCGCACGCAGCTCCGAAAAATCTAGTCCGACTCTTCTCCGGCGTTCGCCGCCACCCAACCGCCGGCACATTCGCCGCTGCAGCACGCGACCAGCTTGGCACCGGCTGCCTCCGGGCAGCAACGCCAACGCAAGCTTTTTTCAGGTGTCGGCCGCCGCGGAACTCTCCTCCGCTCGCCGGCCTGGTTCTACGCAATGCCACGCACCGTTGATGTGCGTTTCTCCCCTTCTCCTCCCGTGGACAGCCCCCCGCGCTCATTCGACGCTGGCCTCATGCCCGCCCTGACGACGCCCGTCGCTAATCCAAACCTGGGGACCTCGCCCCGGGGCGGCGCCGCGTCCGCATCCTCCCTTTCCTGCTGTCATGCGACCTGACGCCCCAACCTCCCTCCCTCCGTGGAAGCGCGCGCTCGATATCGCGTGCTGTCTGGTGGCGTTCCCGGTGTTTGCGTTACTTACCCTCTTCATGGCGGTGCTCCTGCGGCTCCGGTCTCCCGGGCCGATCCTCTTCCGCCAGGAACGGGTCGGGCTGCGCGGGCAGCGCTTCCGCATCTACAAGTTTCGGACGATGCACGTCGGGTCGGACATCCGCAGCCATCAGCAGCACTTCCAGCACCTGCACGAGACCAAAGCGCCGATGCGGAAGCTCGACGCCACGGACTCCCGGCTCATCCCGCTCGGCTGGTGTCTACGGGCTACCGGCCTGGATGAATTGCCGCAGATCGTGAACGTGTGGCGCGGAGAAATGACCATCGTTGGTCCTCGGCCCTGTATCCCCTACGAGTACGAACTCTATACCCCGCACCAACGCGCCCGCTTCGTTAGCGCGCCGGGCTTGACGGGTCTTTGGCAGGTTTCTGGTAAGAACCGGACGACCTTCGACGAGATGATCCGTCTCGACCACGAGTACAGTGCCCGGCGCGGCTTCTGGCTCGATGTGCGCATCATCTTGCTGACGGTACCGGCGCTCCTCGTCCAATTAGCAGACATCCGCCACAGCCGACGCGCCCCCGCGGTCGCTGGACTTGGCGAACCGCCCGCCGATCCCGGCCTGCGCGGCAATCCCTGACCTTTCCGTGAAGAAGACGCTCAACGTCGGCATCGTCGGCCTCGGTTACTGGGGCCCCAATCTGGTCCGCAACCTCCGGGCCCTCCCAGACTGCCGGGTAAAGACGGTCTGCGATGTGAGCGAGGACCGCCTCCGTCACATCTGCGCCCTCTACCCCGGCGTCGAGGGAGAGACCGATTACCAGCGGATGGTCTCAGATCCGGAGATCCACGCGGTCCTGATCGCGACCGCCGTACGGTTTCACTTCCCGATGGCTAAAGCCAGTCTACTGGCAGGCAAGCACACCTTCATCGAGAAGCCGATGGCGGCGTCCGTCGCCGAGTGCGAGGAGCTCATCGCGCTCGCCAAACAGAAGGGGGTAACCCTGATGGTCGGACACACCTTCCTCTACTCGGCGCCCGTCCGAAGAATCAAACAGATCGTCGACAACCACGATATCGGGGAATTGCGCTACATTTCTGCGCGCCGGCTGAACCTCGGGCTGTTCCAGAAGGACATCAACGTGACGTGGGACCTGGCTCCGCACGACATCTCGATCATCCTCTACATCATGAACGAGCGGCCCCTGAGCGTGAACTGCCGCGGCGGAGCGCACGTCACCCGCGGGATCGAGGATGTGACCTCGCTGAGCCTCACTTTCGCCAAGGAGCGCACCGCGATCATCCACAGTAGCTGGCATGACCCACGCAAGGTACGCGAGATGACGATCGTAGGCTCGAAACGGATGATCGTATACGACGACATTGCCCCGCAGGAGAAGATCAAGGTGTTCGACGTCCGGGTGGAGCGTCCGCCGCACTACGACACGTTCGCTGAGTTCCAGTACGCCTACCACTACGGCGACATTTACAGCCCCTACATCAAGCAGGACGAACCGTTGCGGACCGAGTGTGCTCACTTCCTTGAGTGCATCCAGCAGAACCGGGTGCCGCTAACCTCGGGCGAGGCGGGGCTCGAAGTCGTCCGCATCCTCGAGGCGTCGACTCGCTCCCTGAAGCTAAGCGGCGCCCCGGTCGATCTGGCGCCGGCCGCCGCCGTCTGACTATGCCCACGCATCAGGACCTCCAACTCGTCGGGGCGGGCGTGAAGCTCGGACCCGGCGCGCGCGTCTTCGGCTTCACCAACCTTTATGGTTGTGAGATCGGCGCCGACACCCGTGTTGGCACCTTCGTGGAAATCCAGAAGGGCGCCAAGGTCGGCGCGCGCTGCAAGATCTCCAGCCACACCTTTATCTGCGAAGGGGTCACGATCGAGGACGAGGTCTTCATTGGCCACGGCGTGATGTTTACCAACGATCGGTTCCCCCGCGCCACCAATCCGGATGGCCGCCCCCAGACTGAGGCTGACTGGCAATGCCTGCCCACCGTGGTGAAGCGTGGCGCTTCGATCGGTTCCAACGCCACCCTCCTTTGCGGCATCACCATCGGAGAGGGCGCCCTGGTGGGCGCCGGGAGCGTGGTGACCAAGGACGTGCCCGCTGGAGCCGTAGTCGCCGGCAATCCAGCCCGGATCCGCCCGGCCAAACGCAAAGCCTGAGACCCGCAACTTTTCCCTCCAACGTTATGAATCGTCCCGCCATCCCGTTCCTCAATCTGCGCGCCGCCCACGATCCGATCCGCGCCGAGCTGCTCCAGGCCATCGGCGAGGTGATCGATAGCAACGCTTTCGCCGGCGGGCCTTACGTCGCCAAGTTCGAGACCGAGTTCGCCGCCTTCTGCGGGGCCAGCCACTGCGTCGCCTCCGGCAACGGAACCGACGCCCTCTGGCTCCCCCTCCTCGCGCTCGGCGTCGGCCCTGGTGACGAGGTGATTACCGTCTCCCACACCTTCATCGCCTCCGCGGAGGCGATCAGTTACTGCGGCGCCAAGCCGGTCTTCGTCGATATCGACGAGACGACTTACACGATGGATCCAGCTAAGCTGGAGGCCGCCATTACCCCGCGCACCAAGGCTATCATCCCCGTCCACCTCTACGGACAAATGGCGGATATGGACCCGATCCTGGAAATCGCCGGCCGGCACGGAATTCCGGTAGTCGAGGACGCCTGCCAAGCACACGGGGCCACCTACAAGGGGCGCAAGGCCGGCACCCTGGGTGTGGCTGGCGCGTTTAGTTTCTACCCGGGCAAGAACCTCGGCGCACTCGGGGAGGCCGGTGCGACCACCACCAACGATCCCGAACTGGCCCGCAAGATGGCGACCCTGCGCGACCATGGGCAGCGGGCAAAGTACTTCCACTCGATGGTGGGTTGGAACGCCCGGATGGACGGCATTCAAGCTGCGGCGCTGAGCATCAAGCTGCGCACCTTGGCCCAGGGCAATCAGGCCCGCCGCCAGCACGCTCGCCTCTATAGCGACCTGCTCCACCGCACCTCCGGTGTCGCCACCCCCCAGGTCGCGGCGTACGGCAATCCGGTCTTTCACCTGTACGTGATCCGCGTCGCCGACCGCGATGGCCTGCTCAAGACGCTCGGCGAGCGAGGCGTCCACTGCGGGATTCACTATCCCCGTCCAGTACACCTCCAGGAGGCCTATGCTTCCCTCGGGTATCAGCCCGGATCGCTCCCCGTCACAGAGCGGGTCGCCCGCGAAATCCTCTCGCTCCCGATGTTCCCGGAGCTGACCCCGGAACAGGTGACGGTAGTGGTGCGCGAACTGAAAGCCCTGCTGTCCTCCGCGACCCCCGTCGCCGCCTGATGGGACGGCGCGAGCCGGGAGGACCCCTCCGGCCCCGAAAAGTGCGTAGAACCACGTTGGTGCGCTCCGCAACCCTCGCCCTGCCGGCCGCTTGTGCGCGGCCTCACCCCTTGAGCAACCTCATTTGTATCCTCGCACCAGGTCTTCCCGGCCGGGCCGCGAGCCTACCCTCGCCCGCCAGGCTGGCGCCGATTCCCGGCACCGGAGTGGCGGCAGCTTGCCCGGCCTAGCCTCCACAGCCTGCTTCACCTTCCGGCTCCTCCTCCTATGGCCCTTTCTTTCCCGCCCGACTCTCCCAGGCCGCTCAAGCCGGTTCAGGACACTCGTCTGGCCGAGCCCCGCTTCAAGGCCTCCATTCCGGCCGCCAACTCCACGTCTTCGCTGGGAGTGGATGACGTGCTCTTCACGCTCTTTCGCCACAAGAAAAAGATCATTGTGTTCGCGCTCCTGGGCTTTGCCGCTGCAGCCGGGGTACATTTCCGTCCAAAGCCGGATTCCTACACCGCCTCGGCCAAGCTGTTCATTCGCTA
>JBEDEF010000426.1:0-3087 GCA_041175845.1 Verrucomicrobiota bacterium | reverse complement strand
GAAGGACATCGGACGGAGGAAGCGAAGGAAGCGCCGGCCGCTTTGGCAAAACTTTCCCCGATGTCAGTTCGCGAGGCTTGCTGCGGCGACGGAAATTTTGGTGCCGTGGGAGGTCGGCTGCGAACTGACCGGGGTTGTCCCCGTGCTTTTACCCTAATGTCCCCTTCCCGTATCTCCGCGTGGTGGCGCGTGGGCTCGCTGGTGCTCGTCACCGCGCTCGTCTGGGCGGCGCATTACGGACGGTGGACGCCGGCGGATTGGGCGGTACCGACCGACTACGCGGGCGATGCCCACGAGGTGTTGGCGCGAATCAAGGCGGCGGGCGAGGGGGAGACGTGGCCGTTGCGGTCGCAGGAGATCCAGCGGTTGGGGGCGCCGTTTGGCGCGGATTGGAATGCCTACCCGACGCCGGACAAGCCGCTGATGCTAGCGCTCGGGGCGCTGGCGAAGGGGATCGGGCTTTTCGCGGCGGCGAACTTCGGGTTGCTGCTGGCGCAGGTGAGCGCGGCGCTGACCTTCTATCTGGTGGCCCGCCGGCTCGCGGTGCGGTGGGAGTGGGCGTGGGCAGGCGCGCTCTGGTTCGCTTACACTTATCACACCTTCCATCGGGGGCTGGCGCACTTTTCTTTCGTGTTCACGTGGACAGTGCCCGTGGGCCTGCTGGCGGTGTGGCTGGTGGCGCAGAGCCAGCGGCTGCGGTGGTACAGTGGGGGTGCGGCCGTCTGCGGAGCAGCGGCGCTGGGGCTTGGTTGGGGCAATCCCTATCTGCTGCTCTTCTGGGGGCAACTGCTGGTCTGGGCGCTGGTGTTTCAATGGTTCGGCGCGCGGCGGCGGGAAAACCTCGGGATCGGCCTCGCCACGGGCGTCCTCGCGGTCGCCGTCTTTTTCGCCGCGAACCTCGAGTTTTGGGTGCACGCGAAGGAGCCCGAGGGCCTGCCCCTGCTTACGCGCAATTACGGCGGCACCGAGCGGTACGCGCTGAAGCCGGTGGAGATGTTCATCCCGCCCGAGCACCACCGCTGGGCGCCCTGGGCCGCGCTGGGTCAGCGCTACCAACGTTGGTCCGAATGGCACGGGGAGCCGTTCCTGCCGTACCTCGGCATCTGCGGGATCGCGGGTTTCCTGCTGCTCGCGGGGGTCGCGGTCCGGCGGCTGTTACGCCGTCAGCCGCTCCCAGGCGCCGCCCTCGCGGGCTCCTGGCTGCTCGCCTACGCCAGCGTCGGCGGGGTGACCAACGTCCTGGCCTTCTTCGCTGGGTTCCAGCTCTTCCGCGCCACCAATCGGGCCGCGGTGTTCCTGTCGACCCTAGTGCTTTTTTTCCTCGTGGGTCGGCTATCGCGTTGGACCGCGGGCTGGTCTCCGGCTGCGCGCGTCGCGGCCGCGCTGGTCCTCGCCGCGGTCGGGCTGCTCGACCAATTGCCGCGCCGGCTGGACCCGGCGCGGCGGGCGGAGATCGCGGCTGCCGTGCATTCCGACGCGCGGTTGATGGCCGAACTCGAGTCGGCCGTGCCCGCGGGCTCGCTCGTGTTCCAGCTGCCCGTGCTGGGGTTTCCCGAGGTGGTGCCGCCGCATCGGCTGACGGACTATGAGCACTTCCGGCCGTACCTTCTCTCCGAACACCTGCGATTCAGCTACGGGGCGGCCAAACATCGGGCCCAGGGACGCTGGCAGCGTGACCTCGAGGGCCGGCCGACCGAAGAGCTGGTGCGCCGGCTTGAGACGGCCGGCTTCGCCGCCCTGCATCTCAACCGCAAGGGGTTCGAAGACCGCGGCGAGCGCCTCCTGCGCGAACTGGAACAGCTGGGCTACACCCGCCGAATGCAGAGCAAGCTCGGCAATCAGGTAGTCGTCCTGCTGCGGCCTTCCCCGCAGCCGCAACCCCCCGTGGCACGCGTCTTGACCTTTGGTCGGGGCTGGCACCTGCGACCCGAAGCGGGGGTACGCTGGGCAAATGGCCGTGCCGTGCTTTCCTACTATAATCCCCATCCGGGTCCGGTCGAGGTGGACGTCCGGCTGGAGCTCGTCTCCCCCCGCGCGCGTCAGGTCCACCTTGAGTACGCGGGCCGCGTCCGAGCGAAGGCGACGGTCGCGGCGGATGGAGCCCTGCTGCGAGTGCGGGGGCTTTCGTTGCCGCCCGGGATCAGCATGTTGACGCTTACCAGCCCGGACCCCGTGCAGCGGGAGGGCGCCGGGCCGAACCAACTCCGCGCCTTTGGCCTGCGGGAGCAGAGTGTCCGGATCGGGGCCGGCGGCCAAGTTGCCGACTGAGGGGCGCGGTGGATTCAGGCTGCACCCGCCGGCGAACTCTGCTCCATCTCCGCCGGCGATGAACACCGACGAGTACGTCAAGCTGGCCGAGGTGGAGGACGGGATGTGGTATTTCCGTTCCCTGCACGCGCATGTGGACCGCGAGTTGTCCGGTTGGGCGCCGCCGGGGGGCGCGGTCCTCGATGCCGGCTGCGGCACCGGCGGCCTCATCCTGCGGCTGCGGGCGCGGCATCCGGACTGGACCCTCGCGGGCATCGATTTCATGCCGCTCGCCTGCACGCTGGCGCGGCGGCGCTGCGGCCCGGCTGTCGACGTGCGCGAGGCCTCCATCACGGCGTTGCCCTTCCCTGACGCGAGCTTCGACGCGGTGGTGTCGGCGGACGTGGTCTGCCAGGTGACGGATCCGGCGGTGGCGGCGGCGGAGTTTTTCCGCGTCCTGCGGCCGGGCGGACGGGTGATGATCAACGTGCCGGCCTACCGGTGGATGTGGTCGTACCACGATGATTCCTGCCAGACGAAGCACCGCTACACGCGGCCGGAGGTGGCGGCGCTGCTCCGTGGCGCCGGATTTGCCGGGGTGACGACGACGCACTGGAACGCGCTGCCGTTCCCGGCCGTGTGGGCGAAGCGCAAGGTTTTCCGGCGTCCGGAGGACACGAGCGATGTTCGGGCCTACCCGGCGTTGGTCGAGGGCGTCTGCGGAGCGTTGATGGCCGCGGAGCACGCCTGGCTCGAGCTGGGTGGGCGCTGGGCGTGGGGAACATCGGTGCTCGGGGTGGGCGTGAAACCCGCCTGATCCGGCCGCCCGCCGCTGTATGG
>JBEDEF010000425.1:0-8786 GCA_041175845.1 Verrucomicrobiota bacterium | reverse complement strand
AGGGTGCCAAGGCCGGTGCGCCGACCTTCGATATTCACCTCGCGCACGCTCGTAACCACCCCCAGCTCGCTGCGCTGGAGGACATTCGCCTGTCCCGCGGGCACTACCCGGCGGGAGGACGGTAGGGTGCAGCCCGCCAACAGCAGGCCGAGGGCGGTCAGGAACAACGGAGAGGCGGTGAACTTCATCGGCGGAAAAGAGGCTGCGAGGCGGGGACGCGCACAAACTCCGGAAAGTTACCCAGAACGGCCGAACAGCAATCGGAGGGAATTGAGGCAGACGATGAGCGTGCTGCCCTCGTGGGCCGCTACGCCAATGGACAGGGGTATCGCGCCGACGGTCGTGGCCACCACCATCACGAGGACCACTCCGAGGGAGAGGGCCAGGTTCTGGCGGATGATCGCCCGCGCCCGATGGCTGAGCCGGACGGCCGCGAGGAAGTTGTCGATGCGGTCGTGCATCAAAATCACCTCCGCCTGCTCGAGGGCCGCGTCACTGCCGCGCGCCCCCATCGCCACGCTGACATCCGCCGCGGCCAGACTCGGGGCGTCATTGACTCCGTCCCCGACCATCGCGACCACGCGGCCGTCGGCGCGCAGGGCCTGAATTGCGGCCACCTTATCCTCCGGGCTGAGGCCGGCCCGCACCTCCGAGACCCCGAGCTCGCGCGCCACCGCCTCGGCGGCGTGGCGCCGGTCCCCCGTCAGTATCACGGTCCGGATACCCGCCCGGCGCAGTTCCTCGAGCACGCGGCGGGACTCGGCACGGATCTGGTCCCGCAGCAAAATCCGGCCGACGAGGTCGCGCCCGAGGACCCAGACCTCGCTGAGGTCGGCGTCAGCGGGGGGAAGTTGCCGCGCCCAAGCGGCGAGGGGGCCGGCCTCGAGCAGTTCGCGGCGGCCCAGCAGGAGCGTGGACTCCCCCACCCGGCCCTGCACGCCTTGGCCGGTCAGGGACCGGAAGTCCTCCACCGGGAGCTCGCGGATGCCAGCGGCCTGGGCGTGCCGGACAATGGCGCGGGCGAGTGGATGCTGGGATTTCGCCTCGAGGGAATAGGCCAGCTCCAGCACCTCGCGTTCCCGGCCCGCCGGGAAACTCTCGCAGCCGGCGACGGCGAGCTCCCCCGTCGTGAGCGTGCCCGTCTTGTCGAGGGCCACCGCGTTGACGTCCGCCAGCCGCTCGATGGCCGCGCCGCCGCGGAAGAGCACCCCGTGGCGGGCGCCCCAGGCGATGGCCGCAAGGATGGCCGAGGGGATCGAAAGGACGAGGGCGCAGGGGCTCGCCACGACCATCAGCGTCATCGCGCGGTAGAATGCGGACCTGGTCTCCCCGTCCGGAGTGAACGCCGGCAACCCGAAGCCGAGCCACCAGACCAGGAACATCAAGCCGGAACCGCCGATGACGAGGTAGGTGTAGCCGGTGCCGAAGCGATCCGTGAGGCGTTCGCTCGGGGCCTTCAGCTTCTGGGCGGTCTGGATGAGCCGGATGATGCGCTGGAGCGTGCTCTCGGCCGGGAGCCGAGTGACGTCGAAGTCGACCTGCCCCCAGAGGTTGAGGGTGCCGCTGTAGACAGGATCGCCCGGGGCCTTGGGGACGGGATTGGCCTCACCGGTGAGGGCGGACTCGTCGCTGGCACTTCGACCCGCGACCACGCTGCCGTCGGCGGCGAAGGCCTGGCCCGGGCGGACACGTAAGCGCAGGCCGGGGCGCACCACCTCGACCGGGACCTCTCGTTCCCGACCGTCGGCATCGACCAGCGTCGCCTGTTTCGGGGCGGATTTCAGGAGAGAACCGACCTCGCGCTGGGTGCGGTGCAGGGCATAACCCTCCATCGCTCCAGCGGCAGAGAACAGGAAAAGAAGGAGCACCGCCTCGCCCCAGGCGCCGATCAGGACCGCGCCGGTCGCCACCGCGAGCATCAGGAAATGGATGTCGATCGCGCGCTGCCGAAGGTTTTCCCACGTGTCGATCGCGGCGTCCCACCCCCCCGCCGTGAGGGCGAGCAGAAAGAGCCCACGGGCGAGCCAGGGCCAGTCGGGCAGAAGGTGCTCCGCGGCGGCGGCGGCGAGCCCGGCTAGTCCGCACACCGTGGCGAGCACCGCGAGGAACTTCCATTCCTGTTCCTCGGGCGCGGCCTCAGCACGGATCTCCGGCCACTCCATCTCGCGCCAGAGCCAGAGTTTCTCGGCGGTGGAGCCGGCGAGGCGGCCCAGCTCGGTCATTCCACCTTCGCGCCGGAGGCGGAAGCCCGCAGGCGCCGGGCCAGGATTGTCGCCAGAGCGGGCCGTGACGGCGGCGATGGTGGCCGCAAGCCGTTCCTCCAGCCCGGGGACCGGGGCACGGCCCCAGGTGGCGACCGACACCCGCCGTGAGACCGGATCGACGCGGACCGCGTTGACGTCCGGCTCCTCGCTCAAGAAGCGGGCCAGCCCGGCGATCCAGTCCTGCCCTGGGCCTGCTTGCTGGCTCATCTGAAAACGGTGCGGCGGCGAGCGCCGGGCGGCAATTTCAATTGCGGGAGGCCGCAACGCGGGGCTTCCTCCCCGTTCCGCGATGATCGGCCTCCGCGACGACACCGATTCCAGCCCGCCGCCGCCGGCCCTCGCGCCGGAGCTGGCCGCGCGCACTTTCGCGGCGGAAGGTTGGCTGCGCTCCGCCCTGCAGCTGGAACACCGGCCCCAGCAGGAGGAGATGGCGCGGGCCGTGGCCGGGGCGCTGGCCGACGACGAGCCGCTCCTGTTCGAAGCGGGAACCGGCGTGGGCAAGTCGCTCGCGTACCTCGTGCCCGGGATCATCCACGCCATCGACCAAGCGCGGCCGCTGATCGTCTCGACCCACACCATCGCGCTCCAAGAGCAGCTGGAGGAGAGCGACCTGCCCAAGTGCCGGCAGCTCTTCCGGAGCACGCCGGAGCTGGCGCGTTACGCCGACTTCCGGGCCACGGTGCTGGTCGGCAAGGGCAACTACCTCTGCACCACCCGGCTGGCCCATGCCCTCGCGGAGCGCGGGACCCTTCTCGCCGACGCCGAATACGATGAGCTGCAACGCCTCGCGGCATGGGCGGAGGAGACCCGGACGGGGCTGCGGCACGAGCTCCGCCCGCCGCCGAGAGCGGAGGTGTGGGACGTCGTGAGCGCAGACTCCTCGGCTTGTTCGCGTAAGCATTGCGATGGCGAGCGCTGCTTTTACCAGCAGGCCCGCGGGCGCCTCCGTCAGGCTAATGTGGTCATCGTAAACCACGCGCTCCTCTTCGCTTTGATCAACGCCGGGGGCGCGCAAGCCCAGGGCGCGCCGGCGGACGCACGCGGGGTCCTGCTGGCGGATGACTTCGTGGTGCTGGATGAGGCGCACACCGTGCCCGAGGTTGCCACCGACCACTTCGGCCTGAGCCTATCCAGTTACGGAGTCGACCGTGCGCTGAAGTACCTGCATAATCCTCGAACGCGCCGGGGGTTCCTGCGACGCCTGGGGGATCCCGCGGGACCGCAATTGGTGGTCGACGCGCTCGCCGCGGCGGAGGAGTTCTTCGGGTCGATCGCGGAAACCCTGCTCGCCGCCCGGAGCGTCGTCCGCCTGCGCCAGCCGGAACCGGTGGCGCCGGTACTGGAAGGCCCGCTCGGGGCCTTGGAGCGGCTCCTGGCCGAACGGGCGGATCGGATGGAGGAAGGGCGCGACCGGGACGAGCTGCTGGAGCAACGGCAGCGGCTGAAGGGGATTCAAGGCGGCCTGACAGAATGGCTGAGCCTGGGGGCGCCGGGGCACGTGTACTGGGCCGAACGCTCCGGGCGGCAGCAGACAATCGTGACCCTGCGCAGCGCGCCGCTGGCGATCGCCCCGGCGCTACGCCAGCACCTCTTCGGCCGGCGAACCGCCGTAGTGTGCACCAGCGCCACCCTCGCCTTGGGCGGACAGGTGGGTGCGTTCGCGCAGCGGCTGGGCGCGGACGACGCCCGCACCGGCCTCGTGCGCTCCCCGTTCGATTACGCCCGAAACATGCGGGTGTTCGTCGCCGCCGACGTACCCCTGCCCTCCGCGAAGGACGCCCGCCTCGCCCTCGACATCCTCGCCGACTACGTGGCCTTCTGCTGCACCCGGGTCCGCGGCGGTACGCTGGTCCTCTTCACGAGCTACACCGACCTCCGCGCCGTGGCCCAGACCCTCGAACCGGTGTTGCAAGCGGAGGGGCGGCCGCTGCTCTGCCAAGGTGCGGACCTCTCGCGCACCGAGTTGACCCGGCGGATGCGCGCCGCGGGCAATGCGGTGCTGCTGGGCACGGATAGTTTCTGGACCGG
Source organism: Verrucomicrobiota bacterium (assembly GCA_041175845.1). GTDB lineage: Bacteria > Verrucomicrobiota > Verrucomicrobiia > Opitutales > Opitutaceae > ER46. Next base: position 4,494 of record JBEDEF010000425.1, on the reverse strand, counting down.
AATCGATGTCCCCGGCGACGCCCTAGCGCAGGTGATCATCACTCGACTCCCGTTTGATCCCCCGGACCACCCGGTGACCGAAGCGCGCTGCGACCATCTACGCGAGGAAGGCGGCAACCCCTTCCAGGAGCTCACCCTGCCCGACGCCCTGATGAAGTTCCGGCAGGGGGTAGGACGATTGATCCGTTCGGCCTCGGACCGGGGGGTGATCACCCTGCTGGATGCCCGAGTGCTGGCCAAGACCTACGGCCGGCTCTTCCTCGATTCCCTGCCCCAGCCGAATTTCACGCCGATCTCGCGGGCGAACCGGGAGGAGAAATTTCGTCCTTTCGCCTGAGCGACGCCGGGTCTTACCCTTGAATTAATGTTAACCCTGCACGCCGCCGCCGCGACCGACATCGGACGCGTGCGCCGGGAGAACCAGGATCGCTTCCTGCTGGATGCGGCCGGGAGGCTGTTTGGCGTGGCGGATGGGGTCGGCGGTCTCCCGGGGGGCGCGGAGGCGGCCCAGCTCGCCGTCGAGGCCTTTGCCCGATGGATGGCGAACGACGGTTCCCCGGACCCCGACTTAGTGGCCGCCTTGCGCGAGGCCAGCGACTCCGTGGCCCTCTTGGGCCGGCGGATCAGCCCTGCGGTCGGCATCGGCACGACGTTGACGGTAGGGAGCCTGACCGGAAGCGCACTGCGGCTGGCGCACGTCGGGGACTCCCGCTGTTACGCCTGGCGAGCGGGGGCGCTGGAGCTGCTGACCGAAGATCATTCGGTTGAAAATGACGCGCGGCGCCGCCGGGCAAGGGGTGAAAAGGTCTACTTCCCGCCCTCACAAAGCGGGGCCCTAACCCGCTGCATCGGCCAGCCGCCGCCGCTCGAGGTAGATGTCACGGTGCGACCTCTCTTGGCCGGGGACCGCTACGTGTTCTGCACCGACGGCATCTCGCGCCTGGTCCCGGATCCCGAGCTGCAGGAGCTGCTCGCCGCCAAGGAGACCCCACAGGATGTGGTGGACCAGCTGGTGGCGGTGGCGCTCCGGCGCGGGGGACCGGATAACGCCACGGCGGTGGCAGTTTACGTGGAGGCCGGCTGAGCGTGCCCTCGCGCCGCGAACACTTCGAGGGGCTGGTCGCACGCCAGCCAGAGAACGAATTGTTCCGCTTCAGCTTGGCGCAGGCTCTGGTCGCCGACGGACACGCGGAGGCGGCGGCGGCACACTTCCAGACCTGCGCGGAGCGGAAGCCAGACTGGATGATGCCGCGGATCTTGCTGGGCAAAACGCTCCTCGGCGTGGGCCGGGCGACCGAGGCCCGGCCGTGGCTGGAAGCGGCCCTGCGGCTGGCGGTCGAGCAGCACCACGAGGAGCCGGAACAGGAACTGCGCGCGCTGCTCCGGGACCTGCAGCCCTAGCCCCGTCGCCCCCGCCGGCAGGCTTAAAAGCCGAAGGTGGCGGTCAGGATGAAATTCCGAGGGCGGCGCAGCTCCCAGCGGATCGGCACCAGAGCGTTCGTGGCCCCGAGGACGCCCTCGGTGTCGTAATCGCCCGAAACCAGGCGGGCGCCGCTCCAGTCAAACAGGTTCTCCACGTTGAGCTGAGTGCGGAGCGTGACGTCCCGAAAGATCCGGCGCTCGTGGGCGAGCATCGCGCCAAGGTCCCAGAACTCACGGCCCCTGATCGGCCGCGCGGGGTTGATGACCCCGGTCGGGAGGCCGGCGACGAGGGCCCGTTCGAAGCCGATGGTGTTGGCGCTGCGCCAGCGGAAATTGCCACCGACGGACCAGCCTTTCAGCATGCCGTCGCGGGCGAAGGTGTGCGTCGCGAGGCCGTTCAGGGCGTACTTGCCGTTGCGATGGGTAGTGGCCCCCTCGATGGCGAGTTCGTCGAGATAGACTTTTTCCGCAGCGGCGGTCTGTTGCTCGAGATAGAGCGCATCGGCGCCCGCTTGGGCTCGCGCGGTGGCGCTGGCCGGATCGAGGTCGAAGGCAGTCGAACGCTGGCCGGCCTCGACGCGGCGGAGTTCGCCCGCGAAGCGCCGCCACGTGGCGAGCCCCTGGTAGGGTGTGGTGGCGTTCAGGTAGCGACCGAGCGAGGCAAGATGGGTGCCGAGGGTGTTCTCGTTACTGCTGCCGGTGAGGGCGACGCGCCAGCGGGGCGAGGGATTGAAGACCACGCTCAGCTCATAGCCCTCGGCCTGGAAGCTCCAGGTATCGCTGACGTCGGTGGAATCCGCCGGATAGACTCCGGCCGGAGCCATCGCGGCGAAGTTCGGGTCGCGGGCGTCCCGGTAGTTCGAGCGGAGGCGGGCGAGGATGTTCTTGATGTTGCCGGAGTAGGCGTTGGCGTTCCGCGCCTGGTCGGTGGCGGCATTGGTGAAGCGGTTGGCGGAGACGGACAGGCGGCCGCCCAGCAGCGAGAAGCGGAGGCCGTAGTCCTCGGTCTTGCCGGTGGAGTTGGGCGCGGGGATGTCCTCGAAGTTGCGCCACGAGGCGTTGCCGACGGGCCGGAAGTTGTTGGAGCGGTTGTAGGTGAACGAGAGCCAGGGCAGCGCGTGCCAGACCGCGCCAAGCGTGCGCGAAACCCCGTCGGCGGAGACGCTCGGGTTGCGCTCGAGGGGGATCTCGCGCGAGGGCGAGAAGTAGCGGCGCAGCGGATCGGTGGCGGCGCCGGGGATGGCGGGGTCGGCGTAGCCCCGGACGTCCGGCACGCCGTAGCTGCGGGTGGCGTCGCGGCGGTGGCCGAGGACGGTGACGAGGCGCCCGGCGAACCAGCGGGCCTGCCAGCCGAGGGAGTAGGCGTCGTTGGTGGAGCGGGCCTTGGTGGAGTTGAGGAACTGGCGCAGGCCGAGGTTGACCGGGGCGGCGTCGTTGGCGTTGGCGCCGACGAGCGTCCGGCCGTTGAGTTGCCCTAGGTTGCGCGCAATCTGGAATTGGTCCGGCAGCGGATAGGGCACCTGTCCGTTCACAAAGTAGACCCGCGTGCGGAGGATGTGGGGGCCCCCGAGGGCATCGTTCGTCCAGCCGGCGCCGGTGCGGCCCACCGTGGCCAGGTTGAAGTGGCGGAGGATGTCCTGGTCCGAATCCGAGCGGCTGGTCTGGGCGAGGCCGCCGAAATTGTGCTGGCCGAGCCAGCGGTGGCGGCGGGTGAAGTCCAGTTCGTAGGAGAGCGTGGCGCGGTACTCGGCCAACCGGGAGAGCTGGTCGCGGTACTGGCCCTGCGTCTCGGCGTAAGGCACGAAGTAGCCCGGATTGGCGGTGCCATCGGGGAGGAACCGGTCGACGTCGACCTTCAGGACATTGAACGAGTCCGGCGAGAAGGAGCGGGCGTCGCGGGCCACGTTGCCGGCCAGTTCGAGGTGGAGGCCGTCGAGGAGCTTCTGCTCGAGGAACAGTTGCGTCCAGTACCCGTGCAGGCGCTGGGAGGGGTCGTCCCACGTCCCGCCATTGAGGTTCGTCGAGCGGGAGAGGCCGGTGAGACGCCAGGGATCGACCGTCTGGTAGGAGGCCTGGCTGTTGATGCCGCCGAACGTGTTGGGCCGGACCTGGGACTGGAAGCGGGTGTTGACGAGGGGATTGGCGAGCGGGAGGCCGACGATCCAGGTGGGTTGCTGGGCGGCGAATTGCGTCAGCGCGTTGCGCGGATCGAAGCCGGCCTGCGGGCGGCCGTTGGCGGCCCAGGCGAGGCCGTTGGGCGCGAAGGTGACCGTGGGCCGGCCCTTGGCGCTCCACTGGAGGAGGCCGCCGTCGAAGGCCCAGACCAGTGGGGCGACGTTGCGGTTCAGGCTGTAGCTCTCGTGGTTGAGGGTGACGACCGTGTCGCGGAGCGGGCGGGCGGTGACGCCGAGCGTGAGGCGGTCCTGCTTGCGGCCCTCGTAGAGTCGGAATTCGCGCTTCTCGTCGTGGAGCAGGTTGAGGCGGAGGGCGAGGCGGCCCGGGACGAGGGGCTGGTTGTGGTCGAGGGCGGCGCGGCGGGAGCTCCACCGGTCGTACTGGAGCTGCACCTGCGTGCGGCGGGCGGCGAGCTGGGCGCGCTTGGTGGTGGTCACGGCAGCGCCCTGAGGGTTGCCGACCCCGATCAGAAGGGCGTTGGGACCGCGGGAGAGCGTGATGCGCTCGAGGTTGTAGGCGTCGTTAGGCTCGAGGGCGGAGAAAAAGTCGTGCGCGAGACCCTGCTCGCCGTTGTTGGAGACGAAGCCGCGGATCGAATACTGCTGGCCCGTGCCGAAGCGGAGGAACTGGCCGGAGGCGCGGTTGGCGTCGACGTTGTCCCCCTCGACTGAATCGACGCTCGGGGTGTAGAGCAGCGCCTTGTCGAGCGAGTTGGCGGCGAGGTCCTGAAGGAACTCGGGGGTGAGGACCGTGAGGGAGGCGCCGACGTCGCGGAGGCTGGTGCGCATCCGCGTGCCGGCGAGGGTCTCGCTGGCGGCATAGCCGGTGTCCTTGTCGGTGGCGACGGTGAAGGGCGTGAGCACGACCGGATCCGCCGCGCCCGGGGCGGGCCGGGCG
>JBEDEF010000424.1:0-2623 GCA_041175845.1 Verrucomicrobiota bacterium | reverse complement strand
ACATAAGGGTTAGGGCAGGCGCGCTCCGGGTTCCCCCGCCAGCCCGAGGTGGGCCCGGCAGAAGAAGCCGCCGCCAAAGGACATGAAGTTCGGGCAATGCCCCGTTTCCACCGGCCGGCATTCAAACAAGCCGTTCCGGGGGGAGATCGGAATGAGCCGCGTGGCCCGGCCGAGCGGGCAGGACAACCGCGGCTGCAAAGGCCGCGCCGCCACCGCCACACTCCCGCCGGACGGCGACAGGCAGCTCAGGGGGGCGCTAGCCTCGTCGTCATTCATCGCCTCCTTTATAGCAGGGAACCGGACGCGGGAGAATCGTGCCCCCGGCGAGCGCGCCCTCGCGTAAACCACGATGCGCCGGTTCATACGGCCCCCCCTCCGCCCCAGTTCGCGGCGGCGTGCACCAGTTCCGTGGAATTGCTCAGGCCCAGCTTCTCCTTGATGTGCGAACGGTGGGTCTCGACGGTGCTCACGCTGACGCGGAGCCGGCGGGCGATCTGCCGGGTGCCCTGAGCGCGGCCGATGAGCTCGAAGATCTCCAGCTCGCGATCGCTCAGCAGGCTGGCGTTGTCGCGTGGGGCCTGCGCCGCGCCGCGCGAAAAACGGTGCACCGCGCGGTCCCGCATCGCCTCGCTCAGGTAGACCTTGCCTTGGAGCACCGCCCGGACCGCCGCGATCAACGGAGCCGCCCCCTCGCTCTTCATCAGGTAACCTCGCGCCCCCGCCCGCAGCGCCCGCTCCGCGTACAGGCTCTCGTAGTGCATCGAGAAGACCAGCACCGGTACCTCAGGGTGTAACGCGTGCAGGTCCTTGATCAGCTCGAGGCCGCTCCGCTCCCCCAGACTCAGATCCACGACAATGAGATCCGGCGGCGCCACGCGCACCGCGGCCAACGCCGCGCGAGCGGAGTCCACCTCGCCGCAAACTTTGAGGCCGGGCTGCTGCGCCAGCAGGCTCGCCACGCCGTGGCGGGTCATTGGGTGATCGTCCACCACCAGCACGCGCTTGGCGGCGGCGGCACGGGGAGCAAGGGGACGGGTTTTCATGGAGTGAGGGCGCGCCGGTTGCGCGCGGCGTGGATGGCGTCCGTGACGGTGCAGCGGACGATCAGTCCCCGCGGGCGGCGCACTAGCTCGAGGCGCCCCCCAACCACGCTCGCGCGGTGTTGCATCGTCCGCAGTCCGAGCCCGGTCCGCGGTGTCACCGGCAAGGGCCGGCCATTGTTGCGCACCTCCAACACGAGGTCTCCGCCCTTGGCCTTCAGGCTCAGGTCCAGCCGCGTGGCCCGGCCGTGCCGCAATGCATTAGCGACCGCCTCCTGCGCGATCCGAAACAGATTCGCGCACAAGACCGGGTCCGTGAGCGGCAGCCCGACACGGTCGGTGAAGCGGCAAGGGCAGCGACAAGTCTTCCGGGTGCGTTGCGCGAAGTCCTGCAAGGCCGCGCCGAGCCCTCCCTTGTGGAAAACCGCGTGCAAGGAAAGACCCCGGGCGATCTCGCGCGTCTGTCGGCTCGCCGCCCGAATGAGGCCGGAAAGCTCCCGTAACTCCCGCGCCGCCCGCGGCGCGGTCGCGACCAAACGGCCCGCGAGGGATTCGCTCAGGAACTCGATCGCCGTCAGTTGCTGGCAAAGGTCGTCGTGCAGCTCGTGGCCGATCCGCTCCTGCTCCCGCTCTGCGATCGTGAGGATCTCGCGCTCCAGTTCCACCCGGGGAGTGATGTCGCGCACGAATAGCTGGAAGTGGGTCAGGTGCCCCTCGCGCCACCAGCCGTTGGCGTCGATCAGGACGTGCCGGAGCGAGCCGTCAGGCCGTCGGGCCTGGAAATGCTGGTTCCGCAAAGTTTCCCCACCCCGCAGGGCGGTGAGCAAGCCGGCTAACCCCGCGCTCTCCGCGTAGAAAGCGCCTAGCTGGTGCCCCTGCACGGCGCTCTGCGGCCGGTCGAGAATTTCCAGCGCGGCCGCGTTGACCCGCTCCACCGCTCCGTCCGGCCGCAGCCAGAGCAGCCCCAACGGGGCGGAATCAAAAAAGTCCGTCAGCGCCCGCCAATTCTCCACCATCCCACGCAGGGCCTCCACCCGCTCGCTCACATCGCGCAGGAAGATGACGGTCCCGGCCCCCTCGCCTTCGCCCGTGCGAGCGAATGAGGCCTCCACCGGAAACTCCGTGCCGTCCGCCCGCATCGCCTGCCGCGGCGGGAGGGAACCAACGTGCACGCATCCGTCGCGAGCCGCCCGCCGCAGGTCCTGCCGCAACGTCAACCGGTACCGCACCGGGACCAGCACGGACGCATGCTCCCCCGCGATCCGCGCCGCAGGCCAGCCGAACATCCGTTCTGCTGCGGGATTGAACCGCACGATCCGCCCGTCCGGAGCCAGCAAGATGATCGCATCGAGCGCGGACCGGAAGATTTCCGCCAAATGCCGCTCCCGCCGCCCCACCGCCGCGAGGCTCTCTCGGAGCTGCTCTTCGGTCTCTTCCAACTGGTGTGACAGTTCCTCGCCCCGCCGGCGCTGCGCGAGCTCGGCCGCCTTGCGGGCCGTGATATCCAGGGCCGCCACCGTGCAGCCCTCGCGATGCGGCGCGGCCACCAGTTGGACGCAACGCGGCTCCGCCCGCCCCCGGTG
>JBEDEF010000423.1:0-3713 GCA_041175845.1 Verrucomicrobiota bacterium | reverse complement strand
CCCCCGCCGGACTCGACGGCCGCAGCCTGCGCCCGCAGCTCGAGCGCCCCGCCACCCCGGCCGCCAAGCCGGCACGCGGCTTCTGGACCGAAGGCCAGCGCACGATCCGCACCGAACGCTGGCGCCTCATCGCCGCCCGCGCCGCCGACGGGAGCCCGCAGTTCGAGCTCTTCGATTACGCGAACGATCCGTTCGAAACCCGCAACCACGCAGCCGCTCAGCCCGACATCGTACGCGAGCTCAGCGCGCAGCTGGCCCTCCGGCCCGAGTTGCCGGTCTCCGCAGGGAAATCCGGCGGCGGAAAAAAGCGGGGCGCTACGCCCCAGCCCTGAGCTGCGCCGGCAGCTGCCCGACCCATACCACCAGGGGTCAGGCCGCTGTTTTTGGTCGAGTCGCCTCGCTGTGGCGCGCGCACTGTTTAGACGTGCCGCATAGGTTTCGCGTCGGGAATCGCTGGTCAGCCACTGATCGAATCCGCCCAGGTTGCTGGAGTAGCGAACAACCGCCTGACCCCTCAGTCTCCACCCCAGCTTTCCCCTTGCGCCGCCGGCGGGAAATCCGTTCGAAGGATTCATGACGCGCTTCCTCCCCGGGCTCGTTTGCCTCTGCCTCGGCACAGCGGCTGCCCTGGCGGCCAATGCTCCCGCTTCCGCGACCGCCAATCGCGTGGAACCGCTCTCCCTCCCCCTGCGGCTCTCGATGACCGCCCCGGAGGTCATCGCGGCGCTCGGCCCGCCGCGTTCCGACTACCGCTCGTTCGGCGGAGGCATCGTCTACGCGGGGTTGCGGGTGATGTTCGACACCACCGGTCAGGAAATCGGCCACCTGACCATTGAGGGCGACGCCCGCCTCGCCTCCGGGATAGGCGTCGGCACCGCCCTGCCCCGCGTCCAGGCGGAGTTCCCCGGCGGAAAGATGGTCTACGACAGCTACGACGTTTCCGCGGGACAGTACGCGCTCTCCTTCCGCGCCCCCGCAGGTACGGTGGATCGCATCGTGATTAGACCGACGGGACGGCGCTTCGCGGCCTTCGCCCCGACCGCGGCGGCCGCGCCGCAGGCGCCAGCGCCCACGCCCGGCGCGCTCGCGGGCCGCTGGATCGACCCGCGGAACGCCCAATCCTTCGAGATCTTCGCGGACGGACGTTACCGCACTGGGGTGGGCGGAGAGGGACGGGTGTCCGCCTCGGCGGCGGGACTCGTCTTCTCGGGCGTCCTCTCCGCGTGGGACCAGGGCCGGGCGACCCTTTCCGCCGATCGCAAGCTGATCGAATTCCACTGGACCAACGCCGATGGCGCGCAGAACTACTTCGCCTTCCAGCGCGCCGGGGCACCCGCCGCCGAACCGGCTCCACCGGAGGCGCGCGCAGTTCCTCTTGGGCGCGCGCTCGCCGGCCGCTGGATTCACCAGAGCATCCGCAACGATTACGACAACGGCGCCTTCGACCGGGGGGCAGGCGAGGATCCCACGCCGCTGTTCCTCATCGCAAACGGCACGTGGCGTTACGGCACCCAGACGGGGAAGTTGACGATCAGCGACGCCTCGCCGGCCGACCTGGCGTTCATGGATTTCAAGCCGACCGCCAAGCCGGAGAACCTACCCCGGCGGAAGTTCGAGCTGCAGGGTTGGGCCGGGGACCGGGCAATGGGCTTCTGGCGCACCGATCCGTCGGACGGCCAACCCTACCGCGTGGTCCTCCACTTCCGCGTCCGCGAACCGCGGACTGGCCTCGCGACGTGGATCCGCTCGCGGGCGCCGCAGTAAGCCCGCCACCGACGGCGGGAAATGCAGGCCCGGAGGGATCTGTCATCCTCGCGTCAGCACTCCCGTCAGGATCGGATTTTTCCTCTGCCGAACCGAAGGATGACCATCAACCCAGTGCGGAAGGACTGGGGTTATCCGCAGGGTAGCCGCGGGAGATTTTGGCGCCGGTAGCGGATCGCAGAGCAGGATGCCTCGTTGGCCACTAGCACCGCCCCCTTTTCTCGCCTACGGCAGACCGCGGGAGCGGCGAGCGCTCAGAACGTGAACGTGTTCGCGAGGATCCAGCGGGTCTCGTTGGGGATGCGGATGACCGCGATCCGGCCGTCCGGATTCGCGGTCACCGGGATGTCGTCGCCGTTGCCCCACGCGTTGCGCACGTTGAGCTGCAGCCGCCAGTCGATCCGCCCGAACACGCGGCGGCGGTAACCCGCCCAGACGTCACCCGCGAACTCCGCCGGACCGTAGAACGGCCGCGCCAGGTCCGGGATCTGCGTCTGCATCACGGGATCGTTGTCCGCGATGCGCGCGGCGTCCGGGTAACGCGGGTCCGTCGCGGCGATCCGCTGCTTCAGCGCCTGCCCGGTGAGGAACGGCGCCCCGATGGCCACCCGTCCCTGCCAGCGCACGGAGGCGCCGAGGCTCAGCGCCTTGAGCCACGGGTGCTCGAACGCCTTGAAGTCATACGTGGAGGTGAAGTTCGCCCGCCACTTCCGCTGCTCCGGCGAGGCCGCACCGTCGCGCGCGAGGGTCGCGGCGAGGGGATTGCCCACGTTGCTCGCGAAACGCGTCGCGGCCGTCTGCCGCTCGGGCAGGGCCGGTCCCTGGTCGACGCCGAGCAAATTCAACTTCACCAGATTCGCGTACACCGCATCGGCGACCTGCTTGGTGAGCCGCGCGGAACCGGTGACGACCGTCTCCTGCTTGGCCACGTTGGCGGAAACCCGCCAGTGGCGCGTGACGTTGCCGGCCAGTTCGGCCTCCAGGCCGCGCGCATCGAGGTCGGAGGTGTCGGTGAGGCCGGCCACAGTGTTCGAAAGCAGGCCGGTGCCGCTCGCGTTGAGCCGGAGGTTCCGCAGGGTGCGGGTGGGCTCGGGATGCAGCTGGAAGAAGGCCGCCAGGATCTGCGGGTAGGAGCTGTAGCCGGCCGCGGTGACCCCGGGAATGCTGCTGAACGGAATGCCCTGCGTCTGGGCCGTGACGTAGCGGTCCGCCATGAAGTTGGGGAAATTGAGGATGCCGCTGGTGGCCCCCTGGGCCCCGTTGCTGGCGTCGGTCTGGCGCGTATGGAACGCGTTAACCCGCAGCGACACCCGGCGCTCAAGGAATTCGGCCAGCACCCCGTACTCGCGCGTGGTGCCGGCCGGGGCGGGCAGGATCTCCCCGTTGAGGTTGGTGCGGATGTTGACCGGGTTGAAGTTGCCGGAGGAGTTGTAGAACCCGCTGAGCTCAGCGCCGAGCGGCAGCGCGCGGGTGAGCCGGCGCGGCAGGCGACCGACGGCGCTCCAGGTGAAGCTGCGGCCGCGCTCATCGAGGTTCGGCGAGTCGTCGAGGCGCAGCGCGGAGTTGTCCAACGTGTCGTCGGCGTTGCGCCGGTTGCCCACGCTCGAATAGGTCCGCAGGTGGTCCCAGCGCCAGCCGGCGACGGTGACGAGGTGGCCCGCCAGGAGGTCGCTCTTCACGCTGAGCGAGCGAGAGTCGATCAGCTGGCGGCTGCGGGAATTGCCGTTCAGGAACCGCAGGACGGTGAGCGGCTCGGTCACGAGGCGCTTGTTGGTGAAGTCGAAGAACGTGACGTTGTGGGTGTCGCCGCTGCGAGGCAGCGGGGCGGTGACGACCTCGGTGATGCGGACGTCGTTGATAGAGGGGGCATCGAGGACGGAGGGCCCGAGGTACTGGAGCACGAGGGGCGTGGTGCGGAAGTTGCTCCCGATCGTGGCCTGGAAGACGTC
>JBEDEF010000422.1:0-3001 GCA_041175845.1 Verrucomicrobiota bacterium | reverse complement strand
ATGAACTGGCGGCGCGCCCTTCCCCGCACCCTGCTGGCCGGCTTGGGCCTCGTCGGAGCGCTCGCGGTCGCGACGCTGCGGCCGGTCGATCCCACGCCCTATCCCGGCCAGCCGTACCACGTGGAGACGCGGGCGCGGCTCGCGGACCTGCCCGCCCCGGGGCTGACCCCGGCGCCGCTCGCGGCCGGGTTCGGCGGCGCGGCGCTGTTGCCCTCCCCGGGCTCTGGCCCGGCGGATCCGGCGGTGGGACGATTTCCAGAACTGCCCTTGGCGGGCTACGGACACCGGCAAGGCCGCCCCGCAACGGGAAGTCGCGAGGAACTCACGGCGCGCTCCCTCGCCCTGCGGTCCGGCGAAACCACCGTGGTCATCGCCGGGATCGAGGCGCTGATCGTTCCGCCCGAAGTCGCGACGCTCGTGGCACGGCGGCTGCAGGCGGCGCATGGGCTGCCGCCGGGCCACCTTTACCTCGGCGCCACGCACACGCACGCCGGACCGGGCGGCTGGGGCGAGGGCTGGCTCGCCGGCCAGTTCGCGGGGCCCTTCACCCCCGGCTTGCGCGAGTGGCTGGCGGACCGGCTCGCGGCCGCCGCGGAGGCCGCGCTCGCCGACCTCCGTCCGGCGCGGTTGGGCCACGGTCGCTTCAGCGCGCCTGCCCTCGTCCGCAACCGGCTCCTCGGCCCGCTGGGCCGGGTCGATCCCGAGTTCAGCCTGATGGTGGTGGCGCAAGACGGTGGCCGGCGCGGGGTGGTCGGAGCCTACGCGGCGCACGCCACCGCCCTGCCGGGACGGGGGATGGAGTTCGCGGGTGACTATCCCGGCGCGTGGCGGCGCGCCGTGGAGGAGGCGACGGGCGGCTGGGCGTTGTTCCTCGCGGGCGCGATGGGCAGCCACGGGCCAGTGGCTCCGGCGCGCGGCGAGGATGGCGCCGACCAGATGGGCCGGGACCTAGCCCGGCAGACCTTGACCGCAGTACCCGGGATCGCGCTGCACCCGGCGGTCCCGCTCGCCATCCGCAGCCTCGCGGTGACCCTGCCGGAGGCGCAGGTGCGCGTGGCGCAAGATTGGCGGCTGCGGGCATGGGCGGCGGACCGGTTGCTGCCCTGGCGGGCGCCGGTCCCGCTGCAGGTGCTGCGCGCGGGCGACGCGCTGTGGTTCTCGACGCCCGGGGACTTCAGCGGGGAGCTGGCGCTCGACGTGAAGGACTTCGCGCGGGCACGGGGGCTCGACGCGGCGGTCACCAGCTTCAACGGGGCCTACGTGGGCTACATTTTGCCCGGGCGGCACTACGCCCTGCCTGGCTACGAGCCGCGCACGATGTCGTTCTACGGACCCCAGTTCCCGGACTACCTGCTGGAACTGATGCGCGACCTCGCGGCGCCGCTGGCCGGCCCGGGCGGCTCGGGGCCGGCGGGACCACCGGGTTCCGCTGCCGCTTCGAACCGCCCCCTCCCCTAGCCCTCCGGAGCCGATCCCAGAGCATCCAGTTTTCCGCGTCGTCATCCCCGAATCACGGAACCCCAAGTTTCAGCGCCACCCCCAGGGAATGCCCATGCTCAAGAAAACACTCGGTGCCCTCGTGGTTGGCGTGGTTCTCGGCGGCAGCTGGTTCGTGGATTACTTCTTCCTCGCCGATGCCCCCTCCACGGTCGTCGCCGACCCGCTGTTGATTCGCGATGTCACGCAGCTCAACCCGCAGCGGGTGCGTCAGGTGCTGGTGCCGACGTCCGAGGGGGAGCTGCAACGGGCGCTGCGGGAAACGAGTGGACCGGTCAGCATCGGGGGCGGACGTTTCAGCCAAGGGGGTCACACGGCTCACGCCGACGGCCTCCACCTGGACCTGCGAAACTACAATCAGGTGCTGCAGTTTGAGCCGGAGCGGAAACGGATTCGTGTCCAGGCCGGGATCACCTGGCGGGCGCTGCAGGAACACATCGACGCCGCCAATCTCGCGGTGCAGGTGATGCAGACCTACGCCAATTTCACCGTGGGCGGCTCCCTCAGCGTCAATGCGCATGGGCGCTACATCGGTCAGGGCTCGCTGGTGCATTCGGTCCTGGCCCTGCGGCTCTTGTGCGCGGACGGAACTATCCTGGAGCTCTCCCCGACGTCCCGACCGGAGCTCTTTCATGCCGTGATCGGCGGTTATGGCGGGCTGGGGGTGATCCTCGACGCCACCCTGCAACTCGCCGACAACACCCGGGTGAAGCGGGAGCATCAGGACATGCCGGCGGCGGATTATCCGGCGTGGTTCGCCCGGGAGATCCGGGACCAGCCCAAGGTGATCTTCCACAACGCGGATCTGTTTCCGCCGGAGTACCAGGCGGTGCGGGCCGTCAGTTGGCGGGAGACGGACCTGCCGGTCACCGTCGCGGCCCGGTTGCACCCCCGCGGGCAAGACCACCGTTTCCGTGCGCGGCTGGTGGATTTTGTGGCCGATTACCGGGCGGGCAAATGGCTGCGCCAGCACGTGTTCGAGCCCATCCTCTACCGGCAACCGGCGGTGCACTGGCGCAACTATGAGGCCAGTTACGATGTCGCGGAGCTGGAACCGGCGAGCCGGGAGAAAACGACCTACGCCCTGCGCGAATACTTCGTGCCCGTGGACCAGTTCGCCGCCTTCACCCACCGGATGGCCGCCATCTTCCGGCGGCATGAGGTCAATGTGTTGAATGTTTCCCTGCGGCATGCCCGGCCCGATCCCCACACCGTGCTCAGTTGGTCACCGGAGGAGGTGTTCGCCTTCGTGGTGTATTACCGCCAGGGCACCGATCCCGGCAGCCAGCAGGCCGTGGACGCATGGAGTCGCGAGCTGATCGACGCGGCGCTGTCCGTCGGCGGGCGTTATTACCTTCCCTACCAGCCCAGCGCCACCCCGGCGCAATTTGCCCGGGCCTATCCGGGCGTGGAAAAATTCCGCGCCCTCAAGCGGCAGGTCGATCCGGCCAACCGGTTCAGCAACGCCTTTTGGCAAAAGTACCTGACGGCGGAGCGGCCGGGC
>JBEDEF010000421.1:0-9683 GCA_041175845.1 Verrucomicrobiota bacterium | reverse complement strand
CTTCCTTGCAGGGGTCCGTCGGGTTTGCCGCGCGTCCGGGCTGCCGTGTGCTGACGCGGACCTGCCGCCCCGGGTGCGCGACCTGCTCGCGCAACTGGAAGCTGCGCAAGCCCAGGGGGCGCCGGCGGACCGCACGGACAATTTGCTGACCGCGGTGGGGCTCGCGACGCGCGAAGTGGCGGTGCAGGCGCGGGCGATCCTCGACTTTGTCGGCGAATGCGCCCTTAGCGCCGTGCGCCTGGCGCGCAGCCCGCGGCGTTTCCGTTGGGCGGATTGCGCTGCCGAGATGCAGCAATGCGGCGCGATGGCCCTCCCGATCGTCAGCCTCATCAGTTTCCTCGTCGGGGTGACCCTCGCCTACACCGGGGCGATCGTGCTGCGACAGTTCGGCGGTGACATTTGGATCGCCGACCTGGTTGGCCTGTCGATGGTGCGGGAGATGGGCGCGGTGATGACCGCGGTGGTGCTCGCAGGGCGCACCGGTGCCGCCTACGCCGCGACGCTGGGGAACATGAAGGCCAACGAGGAAATCGACGCCCTCGCCACGCTCGGCATCCCGCCGGTCCAGTTTCTCGTTCTGCCGCGTCTGCTGGCGTTGGCGGTGATGATGCCGGTGCTGGCGCTCTACGCGAACGCCCTCGGGATCCTCGGCGGGCTGGTGGTCGCGTATGGCGTGCTGGCCATCCCGCCGACGGCCTTCTGGGTGGAGCTGCTCACGATCGTCGATCTGTCCGACGTGGCCTCGGGGGTGATCAAGGCGGCGGCGTTTGGGCTGATCGTCGGGCTCGCCGGCTGCCTCCGCGGACTGCAGGCCGAGCGTAGTGCCGACGGCGTCGGCCGCGCCACCACCTCGGCGGTGGTGACGGCCCTGCTCCTGCTGGTCATCGCGGATGCCTTGTTCGCGGTGTTGTTCGACGTGCTCGGGATCTGACGCCGATGGACGCTCCCGCCCGTCTCTCTCCCGGAGAAGTCCCGGCCATCGCGGCCGAGACGCTCGACTGTGGCTATGAGGGGAAGCTGGTGCTCCGCGACATCACCTTCTCGGTGGCGCCGGGGGAAATTTTCTTCGTCATCGGCGGCTCCGGCTGCGGCAAGAGCACGCTGTTGCGCCACCTGATCGGGCTCCACGAGCCGCGGCGTGGGCGCGTGAGCTTCCACGGCCAGCCCTTTACCGCGGCTGACGCGGTCGGACGGCGCGAGTTGCTGCGGACGTTCGGGGTACTGTTTCAGGGCGGTGCGCTGTGGTCCTCGCTCACCCTGCGTGAGAATGTCGCCCTGCCGCTCGAGGAGTATACGCCGCTCAGCCGCCGGGAACGCGGGGAACTCGCCGCGCTCAAGCTCGCCCAGGTCGGGTTGCAGGGTTTCGAGGACTACTACCCGGCCGAGATCAGCGGCGGCATGCGCAAGCGCGCCGGGCTGGCGCGGGCTCTGGCGCTCGACCCCGCGGTCGTGTTCTTCGACGAGCCCTCCGCGGGTCTGGATCCCGTGACGTCCCGCAGCCTCGACGACTTGATCCGGCAGGTCCGCGATACGTTTGGCACGACGATCGTGGTGGTGTCGCACGAGCTAGCCTCCATCTTTGCGCTGGCCGACCGCGCGGTGATGCTCGCGCGGGAAGAGCAGGGGATCATTGCCGCGGGCCCGCCTGCCGCCCTGTTGGAGTCGTCCGATCCCCGGGTCCGCGCCTTCCTCACGCGGACGGCGCCAGCCTGAGCCGGTTCAGGCTGTCCTTCCGCCGCCCGATCGCCCAGCTTCCTCCCGCGTGAAGACCAAGGTCAGTCCAGCCCTCGTCGGCGCCTTTGTGATGGGCGGGCTCGCGCTGCTCTTCCTCTCGCTGGTCTCGTTCGGCGGCATCAGCTTCCTCTCCAAGCCTCCCCGCTTCACGGTCTTCTTCAATGAGTCCATCCACGGCCTCGACCTCGGCTCCCCGGTGAAGCTCCGGGGGGTGCGCGTTGGGCGTGTCGTGGACCTAAATCTCCGCTATGAACCGGCGACCGGTCGCTCGGTGGTCGCGGTGGTCTGCGAGATTCACAAGGACGCGGTGACGCCGGTGGACGGGGCCGGGATCGACCTTGGTCAGCCCGGGGCGTTGCAGCGGCTGGTGGACCGGGGCCTGCGCGCGCAGCTCGGGGTCCTCGGGTTGGCGACGGGGCTGTTGTATGTGGAGCTCGACCTCGTGAATCCGGCGGATTTTCCCGCGGATCCCGCAGCGAAGGATCCGCGGTACGTCGTGGTGCCAGCGCTGCCCTCGGCGATCTCCGCGTTCCAGGCGAGCGCTTCGGAGATCCTCGCGAAGGTGAAGCGGGTCGATTTCGTCGGCCTGGCGGAGGAATTGAAGGCTCTGGTCGCCCAGACCCGGCGCCAGGTGGCCGGCATCGATGTGAAGGGCCTGGTCGACCAATGGCGGACGACGGGCGTCGCGGTGGAGGCACTGGCGACTTCGCCCGAGTTGCGGCGGACCTTGGCTAACCTTGACGCGGCGGTCGCGGAGCTGCGGGCCACGGTGGCGCGGTTCGACGCGCAGGTGGAGCCGACGGGCCGAGAGCTGGCGGCGACGCTGGCGGAAGCGCGGCGGTCGCTGCAGGCTTTCGGCGAGGCGGCCGGGGAAACGCGTCGATTTATGGCGGGCAACGCGGGGGTGGGGGCGGACGTGAGCGAGACGCTCGGCCGCCTGAACGAAGCCGCGGCAGCCGTCACGCGGTTGGCCGACTACCTCGAGCGCAACCCCAACGCCCTGCTCTCCGGTCGGCCCCGGCCGTGACCAGCGGGCTGAATTTCCCGATGAATCCGCGTCTTTTCCTGCTGGCTTCCCTGCTCGTGGTGGCGGCTGCCGGGGCCGGCTGTTCGCTGTTGCCCGCGCCGAAGCCGGATCCGACCCGCTTTTTCGTGCTCGCGTCAGAACCCGGAGAGGGGGCACCGGCGCGCGGCGTGGTTGCGCTCCGGCCCGTCGAGCTTGCGGCCTACCTGCGGCAGCCCGCCCTCGTCGTGCGCCGGGGTGGCCATGAGGTGACTTTCCGCGAGGCGGCGCGCTGGGGTGAGCCGCTGGAGCAGGGCATTGCGCGGGTCTTGGGCGAGAACCTGCGGCGGCTCGGCCTCGCGCCGGCGAACCGCGGCGGCGAGGCTGAGGCGGCTGTGTTGATCGTGCGGGTGTTGGCCGCAGAGGGCACCGCCGCCGGCGGAGTGGAATTCCGGGCCAGCTGGGAGCTGACGCGGCGTGGCGCGCCGTCGGTGGGCGGCGAGTTCCGGGCCGCGGGGCTCGCGTGGGACGGGCGCGACGAGGCCGGTTTGGCGGGAAGCCTGAGTGCCGCGGTAGCGGCCCTGGCGGCCGAGATCGCGGGGCGGTAGCGCCGCACCGGATCGCGCCCGTTGTGGCCGCGGCTGCAGCCGCGGAGCGGAACGGTAAGGCCAGGCGGTGGGAGGCCACGGCAACTGCCGCGGCCACAGTGGCTCAGCCGACCATGGAATGAGTCCGACTCAGCGCAGCGCCGCGGCGATGCGGGTGAGGGCGGTCTCGACGTTTGCGCGCGAGTTGAAGGCGCTGATCCGCACGTGGCCCTCGCCGCACTTGCCGAAGCCGGCGCCCGGCGTGCACACCACCTGCGCCCGCTGCAGCAGCAGGTCGAAGAACTCCCAGGAGTCGCGGCCGGTGTTGACCCAGATGTAGGGCGCGTTGTCCCCGCCGACGCAGGTGAAACCGAGGCCCTGCATCGCCTCGCGGATGAGGCGGGCGTTCGCGAGGTAGAAGTCGATCAGCGCGCCGGTCTGGCGCTTGCCCTCCTCGCTGTAGATCGCCGCGGCCGCGCGCTGGATCGGGTAGGCGACGCCGTTGAACTTGGTCGTGTGGCGGCGATTCCAGAGGGCGTGGACGGCGTGCGGCCGGCCCGCGGCGTCCCACGCCTGCACGGTCTTCGGCACCACGGTGTACGCGCAGCGCGTGCCGGTGAAGCCGGCGGTCTTGGAGAAGCTGCGGAACTCGATTGCCACCTCGCGTGCGCCCGGGATCTCGTAGATGGAGTGCGGGATGCGGGGATCGCGAATGTAAGCCTCGTAAGCGCTATCGAACAGGATCACCGCCCGGTGGCGCCGCGCGTACTCGACCCACGCCGTGAGTTGCTCCCGCGTCGCCACCGCCCCGGTGGGGTTGTTGGGGAAGCAGAGATAGATGAGGTCCGCCGCGCCCTCGGGCAGGGCGGGCACGTAGCCATTGGCCGGCGTGCTGTCGAGGTAGGTCACTCCGGAGTAGCGGCCATCGACGTTCCCGCCGGTGCGGCCCGCCATCACGTTCGTGTCCACGTACACCGGGTAAACCGGGTCGGGAATCGCGAGGCGGATGTCCGTGGCGAAGATCTCCTGGAGGTTGCCGCAGTCGCATTTGGAGCCGTCGGAGATGAAGATCTCGTCCGCCTCGATCGCGCAGCCGCGCGCTGCGTAGTCGTGCTGCGCCACCGCCTCGCGCAGGAAGGCGTAGCCCTGCTCCGGGCCGTAGCCCTTGAAGGTCTCGCGCCGCGCCATCTCGTCAGTCGCCGCGTGCAGCGCCGCGACGCACGCGGCCGGCAGCGGCTCAGTGACGTCGCCGATGCCCAGCCGGATCACCGGCTGGTTGGGATGCGCCGCGACGTGGGCGCTGACCCGCTTGGCGATGTCGCTGAAAAGGTAGGAGGCCTTGAGCTTGGTGTAATTCTCGTTGATGCGGATCATGGTCGCGGGCGGAAGGGGCGGAGCAAACGGGGCCGCCCCGGCGAATTCAAGTCCGCGTTCGGCGACGCGTCCGAGATTGCCTCCGGGCGCCGCCCAGGCCCATCCTCGCGAGGTGTCCATGCAGCGGATCAACGTCACCGCTGAATTGCCTGCCGCCGTCGCGGACCTGCGCCGCGCCGGGCGGACCGTCGCCCTCGTGCCCACCGGCGGTGCGCTCCATGCCGGCCATGGGGCACTGATCGCCGCAGCGCGCGCCCGCGGCGATGCCGTGGTCGTGTCCATTTTCATCAACCCTCTCGCCTTCGGTCCGAGCGAGCCCGTCGCCCGCTACCCGCGCACCCCCGAGTTCGACACCGAGTTCTGCCGCGTGGCCGGCGCCGATGTGGTTTTCCTGCCCGCGACCGAGGACCTGCTGCCGCGCGGGTTCTCGACCGTAGTGGTGGAGGACGCGGTTAGCCGCCCCCTGTGCGGGATCTCGCGGCCCCACCACTTCCGCGGCGTGGCCACGGTAACCCTCAAGCTGCTCCAGTTGGTGCGGCCCGACCGGCTCTTCCTCGGCCAGCGTGACGCCCAGCAGGTGGCGGTGCTCCGCAAGCTCAGCGACGATCTCTGTCTTGGGGTCGAACTGGTGGTGGTGCCGACGGTGCGGGATGCGGATGGCCTGCCCTTGACGGCGCGGAGCAAGGATCTGACGCCGGGCCAGCGCCAGGAGGCCGCGGCGGTACCCGCGGCGCTACGGCGGGCGCGGGAGATGGTGGCGCAGGGCGTGCGGATTCCGGACCGGATCATCGCGGAGGTGACGCACCTGCTCGGGCAGAAGCGCCGCCTGCGCGTAGTCTACGTCTCCCTCGTCGACTCGCGCAGCCTGGAGACGATGCGCGAGGTCGTGCCTGGGCGTAGTCTGCTGGCCCTCGCGGTGTGGATCGACGAGTTCCGGCTGATCGACAACGTGGAGCTCTGATCAGCCCGGGGGCTGAGGAGCGGGTGGCGCGACGATCACCTCCAGGCCTTTGGCGCGCAGTTCGGTAACGAGGTCCGGCGGTGCCCCGGCGTCGGTCACGATCACGTCGACCCCGGTGAAATCACAGAGGAAGAAGGTCGAGCGGCGGCCGAATTTCCCGTGATCGAGGCAGAAGATCACCTTGGCGGCGCCGCGCATCATCGCGCGCTGAATTTCGACGATCAGCGCGTGCGAGTTGTAGATCCCCTCCGCGGAGATCCCGCTGCCGCTGAGCACCGCGACGTCGGCGTGCATCCGCGCGAAAGTCTCCACCGCGTGCGGGCCGACCAGGGTGCCGAGCCGGGGGTAGATGACCCCGCCGGAAAGGTGCACCTCGTGTCGCGTCGAACCGGAGAAGTGGTTCGCGACCGGCAGCGAGTTGGTGATGATCTGGGCCACCTTGTCCCCAAGTTGCTGGGCCACGTGGAAGCAGGTGGTGCCGCTGTCGATGATCACGTTCTGGCCCGGCTCGATCAGGGCCGCGCAGGCCTGCCCGATCGCGTCCTTTTCCGCCACCTGGTGCGTGTCCCGGACGTTGAAGACGAACTCGTCGCTCTTGGCGGGTTGCAAGGATCTGGCACCACCGTGCGTACGCCGCACCCGCTTGCCCCCTTCCAATCCCGCGACGTCCCGCCGCACGGTCGAAACCGAGGCCCCCACGTGGTGGGCAAGTTCCTCTAGCGAAGCGAATTCCACCTTTTGCAGGTAGGCCTCGATCTTCGCTTGGCGCTCCTCCGGTGACATCGTTGTTGGAATCTTTTGGTAGATTTTGCGGCAGGTTGCAACCGCAACCTTGACAGATTTTGGCGTTTCTGGCCTATTCGTCGGTCGAAGTCCTTCAGCTCCTGCCATGTCCCTGCCTCCTCCGCTTCCCCACCAGGTCGAGATCGAGCATCTCGTGCGGCGGTCGTTATACCAGCGGCTCGGGCGGACGCTGCCGCGGCAGGCGCAAGCGCCGAATCCGCTGCTGGTGAACGTCAGCGCGCGGCATTGCCACCTGACGCCTGCGGCGGTGGAGGCCCTGTTCGGCCCGGGCGCCAAGCTGACGCCGATGAAGTGGCTTTATCAGAAGGACCAGTTCGCGGCCAAGGAGACGGTCACGCTGATCGGCCCGCGGAGCCGCGTTATCTCCAACCTGCGTATCCTCGGGCCGTGTCGTGACCTGAATCAGGTGGAGCTGGCGTTGACCGACGCGATCGCGCTCGGCTTCGACATCCCGGTGCGCTCCTCGGGGAACATTGCGGGCACGCCGGGGTGCATGCTGATGGGTCCGGCGGGATTTTTCGAGATGAAGGAGGGCGTGATCCGCGCCGCGCCGCACGTCCACCTGCACCCGGACGACGCCGCTTTCTACGGGGTGAAAGCGGGTGAGTATCTCCGGCTCCGCGTCGGCGGACCCTGCGCCACCACCTTCGACCGGGTCCTCGCTCGCGTGCACGCCGACTTCAAGCTCGAGGTCCACATCGACACCGACGAGGGCAACGCGTGCGCCCTCGAGCCGGGCACGCCCGTGGAACTGGTCCGCTGACTCCGCCCCTTTTTGCTCAACCTGATCCTTCCAACTCCCCCATCCAGACAATGAATGATTCCATCGGAATGGTAGAAACCCGCGGCTACGTCGGCAGCGTCGAGGCCAGCGATGCCATGGTCAAGGCGGCCAACGTCTCGCTGGTCCGGCAGATCCAAATCGGCGGCGGTCTCGTCACGGTCGTCGTCAAGGGCGACGTCGGCAGCGTCAAGGCGGCCGTCGAAGCCGGTGCCGAGGCCGCGAAGCGCGTCGGCGAACTCATTTGCTCGCACATCATCGCCCGCCCCCACGGCGAGCTCGTCCGCAGCCTCGGCCTCTGAGCCCGGGCCCACTTCAACCCTCATCCTTATTCCCACCATGGCTCAGGAAGCAGTCGGTCTGATCGAAACCAAGGGATTCTGCGCGATGCTCGAGGCCGCGGATTCCGCCCTCAAGGCCGCGAGCGTCACGATGACGGGCTACGAAGCCGTCGGCAGTGGCTACGTCTGCGCGTTTTTCCGCGGTGACGTCGCCGCGGTGAAGGCCGCGGTCGACGCCGGCGCCGAGGCGGCCGCGAAGGTCGGCGAGGTGATTGCCGTCCAGGTCATCCCGCGCCCGCACGAGGATCTCGCCGGGCTCGGCCGCTGGCTCCAGCAGGCTTCCGCCTGACCGCCTCGCGGGGCCCCCGCGGTCCCGCGCTTACCGCCGCACCCTCCGGGGGCGGCCTCCCGGCCACCGATGAACCTCCTCGTCGCCAACCTCGGCTCGACCTCGTTCAAGTACCGGCTCTTCCGCTTCACCGGCGCGGAGGAGGCGGTGCTGCTCGCCAAGGGCGGGGCCGAGCGCGTGAGCGACTACGGCGTGGCGATCGACGCCTGCCTGGCGGAGCTGCGTGCCGGCGGCCACCTCGCCTCGGCATCCGACCTGCACGCGGTGGGCTTCAAGACCGTCCTCGGCCGCGACGTTACGGGTTGTGTGCCGGCGGATGACCGCGTGATCGCCGCGCTCGAGGGGTTCCGCGAGATTGCTCCCGCGCACAACCCGCCCTACGCCGCGGGGATCCGTCGCTTCCGGGAGAAGCTGCCCGGTGTCCCCCTGTTCGCCCTGTTCGAGACGGCCTTCTACCAATGGGTGCCGGAGGCCGCGACGCGCTACGCGGTACCCGCCAGTTGGCACGCGGCCGGGATCCGGCGCCACGGCTTCCACGGGGCCAGCCATAAGTTTGTCGCCGAGCGCTCCGCCGAATTGCTCGGCCGGGCTGACGTGGCCGCCCGCGCCCGCCGCTTATACCAGCTCGGGCCGGCCCCGCTGCCGGCCGGCGCCGCCCCCCTGCGCGTCATCAGCTGCCACCTCGGCGGCAGCAGTTCCGTCACCGGCATCCGCGACGGCGTCGCCGTTGGGACCAGCATGGGCCTTAGCCCGCAGTCCGGTCTGCCGCAGAATAACCGTGTCGGCGACCTCGACTCCGCCGCCATCCCCTTCGTGATGAAAACCCTCGGCCTGCCGCTCGCCGAGGTGGAGCGCCAGTTGACCAAGGAGTCCGGCCTGCTCGGCTTGTCCGGGGCGGGTAACGATCTGCGCGACATCCGCGCGGCCGCGGCCGCCGGCGATGCCCGCGCCCGACTGGCGCTCGACGTCTTCGTCCACTCCGCGCGGCACTGGATCGGTGCCTTCTGGGTGGAGCTCGGCGGCTGCGACGCCCTCGTCTTCACCGCCGGCATCGGCGAGCACAATCCTGACCTGCGCGCGGCCATCTGCGCCGGGCTCGAGGGCCTCGGCCTAACGCTCGACCCCGCCCGCAACGAGGCGCTTCGCGGCCCCGAGGGCGAGATCTCCGCCGCGTCCTCCCGCACTCGCGTGCTGGTCATCCCCGCGAACGAGGAGCTGGTCGTCGCCCGCGAGACGTACCGCTGCCTGGCTGCCGCCCGCTGACCCACCCCCTTTTTCTCCACCTCCCCTCAACCCAGTCATTCCCATGGCCTCCAAAGCAATTGGTCTCCTCGAAACGCGCGGGCTCACCGCGCTCGTCACCGGCGTCGACGCGATGCTCAAGTCCGCCAACGTCTCGCTTCACGGTCCGATGAAGCAGGTCGGCAACGCCCTCGTCTCGGCGGTGGTCATCGGCGACGTCGCTGCGGTCAAGGCCGCGACGGACGCCGGCGCGCAGGCCGCCCGTACGGTCGGCGAGGTCGTCAGCGTCCAGGTCATCCCGCGCCCCCACGACGACGTCGCGGTCGTGCTGCCGAAGGCGGCCGCTGCCGTGGCGAAGAAGTAACCCGCCGGACTTCCCCCGGATGTTCCTCGCGCGCGTCATCGGCTCGGTGGTCTCGACCAAGAAGGACGAGGCCATGAAGGGCCGGAAACTCGTGGTGCTGCGGCCGCTGCTGGTGGACGAGGCCAACCCGGCCCAGTTCCGCCCGGGCGCCAACACCGTGGTCGCCGTCGACACCCTCGGCGCCGGCCTCGGCGAGGTGGTGC
>JBEDEF010000420.1:0-3852 GCA_041175845.1 Verrucomicrobiota bacterium | reverse complement strand
CCGCTGGAACCCGTGGAAGGCCTTCTGGATTTCCTCGGGTGCCCCCAACTCCCGCACCGCGTCGGCGATCGAGTCGTGGTACTTCAGCCGGAGCAGCGGGCTGAGTTTTTCCGGCGCCAGCTCCTCCACGCCCACCTCGGCGTAATGGGAAAGCACGAAGTCCAGGAAGGCCTGCTGCCGGGAGTTGAACTCCAGCGGGATCACCACCTTCGCCTTCTCCACCCGCTGATCGCGCGTCAGCGGCGGCAGCGCGTACGCGATGTGGGCCAGCACGTCGAAAAGATCGCTCCGCTCCGCGTCGATGATCCGCTGCATCTCGGCGAGCTGCTCCGGGCCGAAACCCTTTTCCGCCAGCCCGGCCAGCAGCCCCTTGCGGGTCACGGGATCACTCCACAGGCGGCGCAGCTCCGCCTCGTCCCGGAAAAACCCCGGCAGGGACCCGAACAGCAGCTCCATGAACTGCTGCGCCGACATCGGGGTGCCGTCCGGATGCCAGAAGCTCGTGCAGACCATGTGCTGGATGGTCCGCGCCTTGCCGTCCGCCAGCCGGATCCGCACCTTCCGCGACCGCTCCGCGCGCTCGCGCGGCTCCACCGGCGCCGGCGGAGCCTCGCCCAAAGTCGGCTCCGCCCGGTCCGCCACCGGTTCCGGCGCCAGCGGTTCCCCGTCCCATTCCGGGTCGCCGAAGTGGTGGTGCGCCTGGACGAAGTCGTAGATCGTGAAGTAGTCCTTGCCGTCGTGCAGCCGCGTGCCCCGCCCGATGATCTGCTTGAACTCGATCATCGAGTTCACCGGGCGCAGCAGGACGATGTTCCGCACGTTCCGCGCATCCACGCCGGTGGACAGCTTCTGCGACGTCGTGAGGATCGTCGGCAGGGTCTTCTCGTTGTCCTGGAAGTCGCGCAGGTGCTGCTCCCCAAGCTCCCCGTCCTCGGCCGTGACGCGCTGGCAGTAGTTCGGATCGGAGACGACCGTCTTGAACTGGTTGATGAGGTCGCGCACGGCGAGCGCGTGGAGCTGGGTGGCGCAGAAGACGAGGGTCTTTTCCCGCTGGTTGATCTGCCCGAGGAACAACCGCACGCGGTGCGCCTCCCGCTCCTGGATCTCGATGGTCCGGTTGAAGTCGGCCTGGGTGTAGCGCCGGCCCGCCTCCACCTCGCCCTCGAGCAGCTGGTCGTCCGGGGTGTACACGTACTCGTCGAGGGTCGTGGCGATCTGCTTCACCTTGAACGGCGTGAGGAAGCCGTCGTTGATGCCGTCCTTCAGCGAGTACACGTAGACCGGTTCACCGAAGTAGGCGTAGGTGTCGGCGTTGTCCCGCCGTTTGGGCGTCGCGGTGAGCCCCAGCTGCACCGCGGGCGCGAAGTACTCGAGGATGCCTCGCCAGTTGCTCTCATCCTGGGCGCCGCCGCGGTGGCACTCGTCGATGATGATGAAATCGAAGAAGTCCGGCGGGTACGCACCGAAGGACGGCGAGGGCGTTCCGTCCTTCACCGGCCCGCTCATAAAGGTCTGGAAGATGGTGAAGAACAGGCTGCCGTTCGTGGGCACGCGGCCCTTCCGGCGGATGTCCTCCGGCGTGATCCGCGCCAGGGCGTCCTCGGGAAAGGCCGAGAACGCGTTGTAGGCCTGGTTGGCGAGGAGGTTGCGGTCGGCGAGGAACAGGATGCGCGGGCGCCGCGAGGGCTCGCGGCCGAGGTTCCACCGGCTGTGGAAGAGCTTCCACGCGATCTGGAAGGCGATGAAGGTCTTGCCCGTGCCCGTCGCCAGCGTGAGCAGGATCCGCCGCCGCGGTTCGGCGATCGCCTGCAGCACGCGCTCGACCGCCACGTCCTGGTAGTACCGGCCGGGATGCGAGCCGCCCTTGTCCTCGAAGGGCACCGCGGCGAAGCGGTCCCGCCACGCGTCGGCCCGGGCGAAGGTCCTGGCCCACAGCTCTTCCGGCCCCGGAAATCCGCCCACTTCCCCTTCCGTCCCGGTCGTCATGTCGACCGCGTAGATCCCCTGGCCGTTGGTGGCGTAGGTGTGCCGGAGCGCGAGTTTCGTCGCGTAGTTCTTGGCCTGCGCCACGCCCTCGGTCAGCGCCTCGGCCCACGCCTTGGCCTCCACCACCGCGAGCTTGGTGTTGCGGTACTCCAGCACGTAGTCGGCCGTGAGCGCCCGGCCGCGCCGCCCGAAGCCTTCCAGCCGGCCGGGCGCGATCGGGTATTCCCGCCGGATGCGGCTGCCCGCGACCACGCCCCAGCCCGCCGCCTGCAGGGCGGGGTCGATGTGCTCGGCGCGGGTCTCGGCTTCGTTCATGACCGAACCGGCGCGGACGAAGCCGGCTTTGTCTCACAGAATGGCAGTTCTGCGTTCATTGTCTCGGAAGTGAGTGTATAGTGAGACATTACTTTCGGATTAGCTCACGGCTGAGGTTCAAAAGACCTCCTCCCCCTCGGCGATGTTGAGGAGGTCTCGGAAGGCATAAACGCCTGATCTTCGGCCTTTTCCCGCCCGGAGCGGCACCAGCAGCGAGCGTTTGCGCAGGAGGCCCAAGATCCGCGCGGCAGTAGGGCGGGGAATCGAGGAGAACTGGGTGAACTGGGGGGCCGTGAAGATCGGGTTCCCGAAGATGAAATCCACGGCCCGGATCGCGTGCTGGGAACGGGTGAGGTCCGCCACTTCCGTTTTCAACTGGTCATACAAGCCGAGGATGGCCCTCGCCTTGCGCTCATTCTCCGCCGACTGGGAAATGACGCCCTTGAGGAAGAAGATGCACCACCCCGTCCAATCCTCGTCCCGCGAAACCCCGCGCAGGCGCTCCAGGTATTCCTCCCGGTTCGCCTCTAGGTACTGGCTCATGTAAAAATCCGGGCTGGAGAGGAGGTTCCGCTGGAACAGGAAAAGCGGCAGCAGCATGCGGCCGAGCCGGCCATTGCCATCGCGAAAGGGGTGTAGCGCCTCGAACTCCGCGTGCACGAGGGCAAGTTGGACCAAGGCATCCGGTTCCCCGGTGCTGCCGAGGTACTGCTCCCAGGAATCCATCCCCTGCTGCAGATGCTCCGGCGGAATCGGCACAAAACTCGCCTGCTGGATCGAGCACCCGCTCGGCCCGATCCAGTTCTGATCCGTGCGGAAACTGCCGGGGGACATTTCCCGGCCGCGGACCCCCTGCAGGAGAAGCCCGTGGGCTGAGCGCAGGAGCTGCTGCGACAACGGGCGATGCTGCAGCTCGGCCATGCACGCGCGCAGCGCCTTCTGGTAGTTGAGCACCTCCTCCGCTTCGTCCCGTTTGGGCTGGGTGAACTGGTCCGCCCCCCCGCGGGCTTCAATTTCCAAAACCTCCCCGATCGTGACGCGCGTGCCTTCGATCTTGGAGGAGAGCACCGCCTCCTGCGTGGTCAACGGCCCCAGCAGGACGCGGACGTTGGGCGTGGCGGAAAGGAGGCCGTCATAACGCGCCAGCCCCGCATTCGCCGGGCCGATCCACGGGATCAAGGCCGCCCAGTCGAGACTGCGGGGAGGAAACTTTCCCAAGTGATAATGAACGGGCATCGGGAGGTGGCGGGCCGCTAGTGGGCGAACGGACGGAGAATTCAGATTTCCCCCGCGAAGGCTTGGTGCAGCAGGGATTGCTTCAGCTCCTCCAGCGCGGCGAGTTTCCGCTCGTAGAGGCGGGCGAGGCGTTGGGTTTCTTTCGTCAGGGCGTCGAGTTTCCTGACAATCTCCTCTTGAGTGCGGATCGCCTGCGGAAACGAAATCTCAATCAGTTTGAGGAGACTCGCCTTGATACCCTTCACTGTTGCACCTGTCCCTTTGGTGCGAATCCGTTGCTGCACGGGTTGGGAAAGCAAAAGGTATTTCAGGAAG
>JBEDEF010000419.1:0-4976 GCA_041175845.1 Verrucomicrobiota bacterium | reverse complement strand
GAAGAGTCGCCTTCCGCGGAGACCCCGCAGGCCGAGCCGCGTGGCCGGTGGGTGGCGTGCTCCACGGAGACGGTCGGCGTCTTCTCGGCGACGCTGTACTTCTTCGGCCGCGAGCTGCACCGGGAACTCGGGGTGCCGGTTGGCCTGATCAATTCGTCTGTCGGCGGGACGCCGATCGAGGCGTGGATCGCGGCCGAGGCCCAGCGGTCCGTGCCGGAACTCCGCGCCGCCCTCGCGAACCGCGGGGAATCGCCCGCCGTGCCGGCTCCGGCCGCCAAGGCGACCAAGGGGGCGAAGTCGGCCGAGGCCGCGAAGAACGCCAAGGCGGACGCGGCGGCGAGGCGCAAGGCGGACGTCGGGGGCTTGTTCAACGGCAAGATCGCCCCGCTCATCCCCTACACGTTCCGCGGCGCGCTCTGGTACCAGGGCGAGGCCAACACGTTGCCCGGCAAGCCCGCGCTCTATGAGGCCCAATTACGGCTGCTGGTGCAGGACTGGCGCCAGCGCTGGGGGCGCGAGTTCCCGTTCGCCTGGGTGCAGTTGCCCAACTTCGGCGGCCCGGACCGCGACTGGCCCACGGTGCGCGAGGCGATGCTCCGCGCGCTAGCGCTGCCGCAGACCGGGATGGCCATCACCATCGACGTCGGCGAGGAGAAGGACATTCATCCGCGGAACAAGCAGGATGTCGGCCGCCGCCTCTCCCTCTGGGCGCTGGGCGCGGTCTACGGCCGCCCGGTGCCGGCCACTTCGGGTCCGCTCCCGGCGGGCCACGAAATGATCGATCGCGAAGTCGCGCTGCGCTTCCGCCACACCGAGGGCGGCCTCGTCGCTCGCGGGGGTCCGCTGACCGGATTCCAGTTAGCCGGTGAGGATCGCCAGTGGCGCCCCGCCATGGCCCGCATCGACGGTGACCGCGTGGTGGTTTCCCACCCCGACGTGCCCCGGCCCGTGGCCGTGCGTTACGCGTGGGAGAACTTCCCGGCCTGCAACCTCTACAACGGCGCCGGTCTGCCGGCCTCGCCCTTCCGCACCGACGACTGGCGCTGACCCGGTTTCCTTCCCTTCGCCTTCCTTCCCCCGTCTCGTCCCGATGCCTACCCTCTTTGCCCGCCCCCTCGGCCTCACCCTGTTTGCGCTCCTGCTGACGGCTTCCGCGTCGGCGGCCAGCCCCGGTGCTCTCACCGGCACGGTGAGCAACGCCGCCACCCGTAACCTGCTGGAGGGCGCCCGCGTCGAGGTGCCCGCCCTCGGCGTGGCCGTCGTCACCGACGCCACCGGACGCTACACCCTCGAAGGCCTCCCCGCGGGGTCGCACGAGGTCGCGGTTTCCTACCTCGGCCTCGACCCCCAGCGCGCGTTGATCGCGGTGCCGGCGGGAGGGCGCTTGACGCGGGACTTCGAGCTCACGACCGCGATCTACCGCCTCGCGGAATTCCGGGTGGTGGGCGAGCGCGAGGGCGATGCTGCGGCGATCACCGCCCAGCGCCAGGCCGCGAACCTGCGGCAGATCGCCGCCACCGACTCCTTCGGCAACGTCTCGAACCAGAACGCGGGCGAGGTCGCCAGTCGCCTGCCCGGCATCTCCCCCAGTCTCGGCGCCGGCGGCGAGATCGGCGGTTTCACCATCCGCGGAATGGGCCCGGGACTCAACGTCATCACGATGGACGGCGCGATGATCACCAGCCAAGGCGCGATGGGTCGCGGGACCAACATCAACAACCTCACCAGTACGATGTACGACCAGATAGAGGTCATCAAGGGACACACCCCCGACAAGGGGGCCGATTCCCTCGGCGGCACGATCAACCTGCGGAGCCGCTCCCCCCTTGCGATGCGCGAGCGCCGCCGCCTTGCGTACTCGTTCATCGCCCGCACCGCTCCGCCCTTCACCGAGCAGATCCCCCTGCGTGCCGCCCACCGCACGCACGCCCTCGGCAACCTCCAGTACCAGGAGGTGTTCGACGTCGCCGGCGGCGCCCGCAACCTCGGCGTGGCCGTCAACCTTTTCAGCAGCGAGATCGCCCTCGGCTGGTTCACCACGACCCGCGACTACCAGAACACGACCGCCCAGCCGGCCTACGTCTGGGACTACCGGACGATGGATACTTACAACCACCGCCGGCAGAAGAGCGTGAACGCGAGGGCCGACTTCCAGCTGACGCCCGCCACCCGCCTCAGCCTGCTCGCCCTCTACGTCGACCACTCCGAGGTCTTCCGCCGCCAGTACGAGACGCGCGCCTACACCGGTAGCCAGACCCAGAACACTGTCCCCTCCGCCACCACGAGCATTGTCCCCGGTTTCACCAACCGCATCACCACGGTCCGGCCGGTGCCTACCTCGACGATCGATGTGACGATGACCGGGCCGAATAATTTCTTCAACCGCCTCCGCCGCGCCGACCTGGGCTTGGAGCACACGCGCGGGCCGTTCTTCGTCGAGGCCGCCGCGCGCCACACCCGCACCCGCATCAACATCGGCAACGGGGAGGGCGCGGTCCTCGTCAACCGCCTCACCGGCACCGGCTGGATCCTCGACCGCACGCGCTCCGACCTGTACCCGGCCTTCCTGCCCAACGGCGGAGCGGACTTTACGAACCCGGCCAACTACCGCCCCGCGGCCAACGGCCTCTCCAATCAGAACGACCAGCAGCTCCATGACGTCACCGACGCGCGGATCGACGCGCGTTACACGCTGCCCTTCGCCGCCCCCATTACCGCCAAGGCTGGCCTCCACTGGCGCGAGCAGCACGTTGGGGTCCGGAGCGCTTCCCGCCGCTGGAACTACGCCGGCACCGGCCCGCTCCCGCACGACCCCGGCCTGCTGATGTTCGATCAGGTCCGCACCGGCCGCTCCATCCCGCAGTGGGAGCCCTCCTGGTTCATGCGCTCGCGCGAGGTCGCGAATCCCGCCCTCTGGCGCGAGGACCTCTACTTCCGCGAGACGACCCGCTTCACCGCCTACCGCGACGTCACCGAGACCGTCACCGCCCCGTACGCGATGGCGCAGGGCCGGCTCGGGCGCGACGGTTGGACGGGCCGGACCGGCTTCCTCGGTGGCGTCCGCTGGGAGCGCACCGACAACGAGGCCGACGGCTGGGTCCGCGCCCGGGTGCTCAGCACCGCGGCCCAGCAGGCGGCCGATCCCGCCGGGAGCGCCCAGCGCGATTACGCCGCGAACCGGCGCCGGATCGACGGCGGCTACACCAAAGCCTTTCCGAGCGTGCACGCGTGGCACGACTGGACCGCCAACCTCAAGACGCGGCTCGCGTGGTCGACCAGCTTCGGCCGGCCACCCTTCGGCAACCTCGCTCCGGCGGAGACGCCCAACGAGAACGAGCGCACGCTCACCCTCAGCAATCCCGCGCTGCTGCCGCAGGTGGCGCGCAACTGGGACGCCACGCTGGAGTACGCCTTCGAGCCGGTCGGCCTCTTCTCCGTGGGCTGGTTCCACAAGCGCATCCGCGACTACATCGTCGGCGGGATCGTTGGCGGCACGGTCGGCACCGGGACGGACAACGGCTTCAACGGCGAGTACGCGGGCTTCACCGTGCTGCGCTCGGCCAACGCGGGCACCGCCACGGTGCAGGGCTGGGAGTTCTCGTACCAGCAGCAGTTCACCTTCCTCCCGGGCTGGCTGCGCGGCCTCAGCGGCATGGCGAACTATTCGGTGCTGACGACCACGGGGGACTTCGGCCGCGGCGCGGGCCTTTCGACCCGCCAGGTGGCCGGGTTCATCCCGCGGATGGGCAACGCAAGCCTCTCGTGGCGGCGGGGCGGCTTCAGCACGCGCGTGCTGTTCACCTACACCGGCGACTACATCACCAGCTACTCCGCCACGGCCGTCGGGCGGAACATCTACCGCCGCGAGCGCCGCCTGCTTAACTGGGGCTTCGCCTACCAGTTCCGCCCGTCGTTCGGGGTGACGCTGGACATCGATAACGTGACCAACGCCCCGCAGTCGCTTTACCGCGGCATCCCCGACCAGATCCAGCTCCACAGCCTCCACGGCACGACCGTCTCCGCGGGGATCAACGGACGGTTCTAGGTCAGCGGGGCGGCGATTCCTCTGCGCCGCGGTCCGACTGTCCGAGCGAAGGGCCCTTCTGCCGGGAGCAGCGCCCGGCTTGACTGCCCGTCCAGTCCCGTTCGCCTGCTGAATCCCCGCCCTGCTCCCGTGATGAACCCCCGCCTGTTCCCGTCCTGCGCCCTGCTCATCGCCCTCGCCGCGCCCCTCGCCGGCCAGTTGGTGCCCGCTCCTGCGCCCACGCCGGCTCCAGGGGTCGTCGAGCTCTCTCCCTTCCAGGTTTCCGCCGCCGCGGACAAGGGCTACCTCGCCGCCAACACCCTCTCCGGCACCCGCCTCAACTCGAAGCTCGAGGACCTCGGCGCCTCCATCACCGTCGTCACCAAGCAGCAGCTGCTCGACACCGCGGCCGTCGACCTGAACGACGTCTTCCTCTACGAGGCCAACACCGAGGGCACGGGCAATTTCACCGCCTTCACCGTCGACCGTAATGGCGGCGTCAACGACAGCGTCCAGGGCAGCCCGCAGACTGCCAATCGCATCCGCGGCATCGATTCCGCCAACATGGCCCTCGGCAACTTCGCCGCCAACAGCAGCATCCCGCTCGACACCTACAACGTCGACGCGGTCGAGATCAGCCGCGGCCCCAACTCCAACATCTTCGGCCTCGGGAACACCTCCGGCACGGTCAACATCCTCCGCTCGCAGGCCAACCTGACCCGCGCCTTCAACTCCTTCACCCTCCGCGGTGACAGCTACGGCGGCTACCGCACGAGCTTCGACCTCAACCGCCCGCTGCTCCGCCAGCGGCTGGCCCTGCGCCTCTCCGGGGTCTACGAGTCCAAGGCGTTCCAGCGGAAGCCCTCCGACGAGATCAGCCGGCGCGGCCAGGCGGCCGTGACCTACCGCCCCTTCACGAGCACCACGGTCCGCGCCAGTTACGAGTCGTACC
>JBEDEF010000418.1:0-3407 GCA_041175845.1 Verrucomicrobiota bacterium | reverse complement strand
CGCCGCCCGAGGAGATCGCCTCGATGCCCGGCGTCTTCCGCCTCAACGTCGCTGACCT
Organism: Verrucomicrobiota bacterium; assembly: GCA_041175845.1. Classification (GTDB taxonomy): domain Bacteria; phylum Verrucomicrobiota; class Verrucomicrobiia; order Opitutales; family Opitutaceae; genus ER46. Next base: position 3,349 of record JBEDEF010000418.1, on the reverse strand, counting down.
CATCCGCGAGTGCCGCGAGCTGCACGCGCTGGGTATCCCCGCGGTCGCTCTGTTTCCCAAGCTCGATCCCGCCCGCAAGGACGATAACGGCACGGAGGCCCTCAACCCGGAGACGCTGGTCCTGCGCGCGGTGCGGGCCGTGAAGGCCGCCCTGCCGGACCTCGTAGTCATCACCGACGTCGCCCTCGACCCCTACACCAGCCACGGCCACGACGGCGTCCTCACGGCCGCGCGCGACGACGTGGACAACGACCGCACCGTGGCGATCCTCGCCGAGATGGCGGTCCTGCAGGCCCGGGCAGGCGTGGATTTCGTGGCGCCGAGTGACATGATGGATGGCCGCGTGGGCGCGATCCGGCGGGCCCTCGACGCAGCCGGCGCCGCGGACACCGGGATTCTGGCCTATTCCGCGAAGTACAACTCCGCCTACTACGGTCCGTTCCGCGATGCGGTCGGGAGCGCGCAGGCCGCGGGCACGCGGCTGCTGAGCAAGGCGACCTACCAGATGAACCCGGCCAACCGGCGCGAGGCCGTCACCGAGGTTTTGCTCGATGACGCGGAGGGAGCCGACATCCTGATGGTGAAGCCGGCCGGACTCTATTTGGACATCATCCGCGACGTGCGCGAGGCGACGCGGAAGCCGGTCGCGGCGTACCAGATCTCCGGCGAATACGCGCAGCTGCAGGCCGCGGCGCGCTTGGGCTGGCTCGACCTGGCGCGTTGCCGGCGCGAGTCGCTCATCGCGATCAAGCGGGCGGGCGCGGACCTGATCCTGACCTACTTCGCGAAGGAGATGGCGCGCGAGCTCCGGGGCGGCTGAGGCCGCCCGGGAGAGGTTGGGCGTCAGAAGTCGGTGACGACCGTCATCCGCCACGAGCGCGGGGCACCCCAAGACCCCGTCGTCGTGGTGGCCGAGAGGTAGTAGTCCTTGTCGAAAAGGTTGCTGACGTTGAGGGAGATGCTCGTGGGCCGTCCCAGCAGCGTTGTCTGGTAGCCGGCGAGCAGGGTCGCGAGGGTGTAGCTCGGGGACCAGAGGGGGAGCACGGGGCCGCCCTGGACCGCCGTGCCGTTGCCCCGGTACGTGGGTTCGCGGAAGTTGGCGCCGCCGCCGATGAAGGCGCCCTTGAGGGGGCCGGTGGAAAAGGTGTACCGCGTGAAGAGGTTGGCGCGCGTCTTGGTGTAACCCGCGTTCGGCACCCCGTCGGGAATCGTGAGGAGGAACGCATCGAGCAGCGGCGTGGCCTTGCCCTGGGCCTTGGCCTCGGCCTGGAAGCCCTTGAGCAGGGGAGCCCGGTTTTCCGTCACCACCTTGTTGGTGGCGGCGTTGAGCATCAGGCGCCAGTTGCGGGTCAGGTTGGCGACGATCTCGAACTCGTAGCCCTTGGTGGTGGTGGTCTGGTAGTCCTGCCCGGTGCGGTTGAAGGTCTCGGGGAAGATCGCGGCGACCTCGTCGCGCACGGCGATGACCGGAGCGGGGTTGAAGCGCGCGTTGGGCTGGTAGTTGTCGTAGTAGGTCGTGTTGAATTCCACCCGCCCGCCGAAGAGCGTGAAGCGGGCCGAGTAATCCTCGCCCTCGCCGACGGGGATGCTCTGCCGGACGCCGGGGTTGTAGGTCAGGTTGCCCTCGCCGACGGAGATCCGGAACGACTGGGCGCGGTTGTAGGAGAAGGCGATGTTCTCGTTGGCGCGGAGGACGAGGCCGTAGTTGGCGCCATCGACCTTGTATTGGACGAAGGCCGGGTTGGGCGCGAAGGCGTCGGGAATGAGGCGGTTCTCCCAGGTGTTCGCGATCGGCTGCGGCGCGCCGACGAGCGTCTTCATGTTGAAGTGGTCGCGGCGGTACCCGACCAGCGTGTAGAGGTGATTCTTGAGGTAACGGCCCGAGGCGCCCACGCCCCAGCTGGGGGTATAGAATCGCCGGTAGACAATGTTGCCGCCGGCGGGTACGGCGTTCGAGAGGTCGGGGAACCAGTTCGAGACGCCGGGGACAGGGCCGAGATCCCCGGTCAGCTCACCGCCGTCTCCGTCCGCCAGGTAGAAGCGCCGCATGAACCGATTGTTGGTGAACGTTGCCCGGTTGGCGGTGAAAGCGGCCTGCGTCCCTGCCTGGCTGACTGCGCCGACGAAAAGCGGGTGGGCCGGGTCGACGTACTCGCCCCACTTGGGCTTCTTCTGGCCGGGATTATCCTGGTGCTGCTGGACGTTAAGCACGAGCTGCTGGTGCATCCAGCGCGTCTCGAGGTCGTAGACCGCGGACAGGCGGAGGTCGCGCACGATGTTGCCGTTGAGGTTCCGCGTGCGGAAGTACTCCGTGTAGAGCTGGTTGAAGCGCGGGTTGGCGCGGCCGTCCGGCAGGGTGGGGGTCAAGTCGCGGTACACGTTGCGTGCCGCCGCCACGTTCCACTGGTCGATCTGCTGCTGGTAGAAATTCGCCGAGAACAGCAGGTTGAGATGGCGGCCGACCTTCTGTTCCACATCCAGGCTCACGGAGCTGTAAGCATTGTAGTAAGTCGAATTGGGTCCCGCCACCTGCCAGGCCTTCGGGAGGATTCCAGGATTGACGAGGGTGAGATTACTGCCGGCGCTGCGGCGGGTGCCGGTCGCGCGGTAGAGCTGCTTCGTCGCCGGCACGTAGATGACGCCGGCCCCGTTCGCGAGGGTCGTGACGGTGTTGAACGAGAAGCTGTCGATGAAGAGCCCCTGGGCATTGACCGAGTCGATGCGCGATTTCTCGGCCATCAGGCTAATTGAGGTGGTGCGGAACGGTCGGTAGGTGACGGCCCCGTAGAGGCCGACGAAGTCGCGCCGGACGTGGCGAACCCAGGAGTCGTTGTCGGAGGCCACGGCGGCGAAGCGGAGTGCGACTTGGTTGCCCACGCGGCGATTCAGATCCAGCTCCGCCCGGCGGAAGCCCTCGCTGCCGAACATCAGCTTGGTCTTGGTGAGATTGCGGGTGAAGAGGCCCCGCTTCGTGATCTGGTTGTTGGCCCCGCCAAGATCCGCCTCGCCGTACAGGAAAGCATTAGGCCCACGCAGCAGTTCGACCCGCTCAGTGGCGAAGGAGTCCATCGGCGAGTACCAGATCCAGCCGTTGCGCATCGCGTAGTTGTTCACGATGCCGCGGAAAATGAGGCGATTCGAGAGCGCCGGATCGGGGTTGTCCTCGCCGGTCACGAACCATTTTGAAGCCTCGTTCACGTCGATCACGGCCAAGTCCTCCATCAGCTGGGAGTTCATGACCGAGATGGAGTTGGCCACGTTCTTTAGCTCCTGCACGGTGCGCAGGCCCGAGGTAGTCTGCATCGACTCGTAACCGATGTCTTTGCCCTCGGTGACGGTGAACACGGAG
>JBEDEF010000417.1:0-6184 GCA_041175845.1 Verrucomicrobiota bacterium | reverse complement strand
TGCCTTCCCACCCCACCCTGCTGCTCCGGTTCAAGCCGTACGCGCTCGCCTGCCTGCTCCCCGCCGCCTTCGCCGCCGCCCCGAACGCGACTCCCTCGCGCCCCGCGACCGACGAGGTGGTCCGTCTCGATCCGTTCGATGTTACTTCGGGCCCAACCGACCGCTATCAGGCCTCCACCACCATCTCCGGCACCGCGATGAACATGCCGCTGAAGGATGTGCCGATGACGATCAACGTCATCACGGCGGAGTTCCTCGATGACGCGGTGACCGGCTCGCTGGAGCGGGCGCTCGATTTCAACGCTTCCGTCACCCAAACGACGCGCGGCGAGGTGAACAATCAGAACGCGCTCTTCTCCCTCCGCGGCTTCCGCAACCGGAACATCCTCCTCGACGGCGTGATGGGCGGAGACTTCATCCCGCGCCATCTGGTGGACCGGATCGAGGTGGTGAAGGGCCCGAACACGCTCTACGGCCAGTCCGACCCCGGCGGCCTGGTGAACATGATCAGCAAGCGCCCGCGCGCCCGCGACCACGTGCACCTCAACGCCCGTCACGGTTCGTTCGCGACTACCGGCGCCGATCTCGACGTGAACCTCGCCCGCGTCGCGCCCAACCTCGGCCTCCGCCTGCTGGGTTCCCACGAGACGACGGACGGGTTCCGCTGGCTCGACGGCACTGACGCCTCGTTCGCGGCGCTTTCGGCGGAGTGGCGGCCGCGGCCCGCGACGCGCCTACGCCTGATGGGCAGCGCGAGCGGCCGCGGCGGCCAGCCTTCCAACCGCGCGGCGCGGCCCTTCGTGCAGGTGCCGACGGACCTCAACGGGGACGGCGACACGCTGGACCGCGTGGGCGGGGTGTCGGAGGCGACCGCGCGATTCAACGCGGACTTCGTCCCGATCGAATACACCGCGCAGACCCGGAATTCCGACCTGCGGCAGACGGCCAACTACGTCCAGTTCGGGGCCCAACACAGCCTGACCGCGGCGGCCGACCTGCAATACACCTACATGTGGGCGGAACAGGAAAACGACGTGACTTTCCGGGAATTCAACACCTTCACGCCCGCGGGCGTGAACACCGCCCTGTACCAGACGACGTACAACCGGAATACGGAGAACGCCCATACCCTCAACGCGCTGATCCGGGCGCGCACCGGCGCCGTGCGGCACACGCTGATCGCGGGGGCGCGCAACACCCTCTCGAAGCGCGTGCCGGACGGCTATCAGCTGCGGCCGGGCACCCCGGCTGAGCGCACCGCGCTCAACGCGCTCGAGACCGGCGGCCGTGTCTTCCGCCACACGCTCACCAGGACCGCGCTCCAGTCCGGCGCGGAGATCTGGCGCGACGACGCGCCGAGCCGCGATGAACTGCGGCGCGCCGGATTCCGCCAGAACCAAAACGACCGGTCCTACGAGGAGGTGACCACCTTCTATGTGAGCGACAGCGCCGCGCTCCTCGATGACCGACTGCGCGTCCTCGCCGGCCTCCGCCGTTTCGAGATCACGGGATGGAGCTACCAGCGCAACGGCTCCGGCGGCGCCAAGCGCACCAACCGCGACCTGAGCCACCAACTCGGCGTCAACTACGCGCTCAGCCGGACCCTCGTCGCTTTCGCCAGCCACGCCACCGCCTACAACCCGAACGGCTTCGATGTCGACACCAACGCCTACTTCCCACCGGAGGAGTCCACGGCCCTGGAGGCCGGGCTCAAGCTAGACGGCCTCTGGGGCGGCCGCCTTTCGGGCTCGGTCGCCTGGTTCCGGATCGACAAGGACAACGTCGTGCGCAGCGACTACAACCCGTTCGCCTCGCGCAACACGACGGAAATCTCCGACGACCGCAGCGAGGGCGTCGACGTGGAACTGTTCCTCAACCTCGGTGCCGGCTGGCAGACCACCGTGAGCTACACCCACCTTAACGCCCGCACCGTGCGGACCCAGACCGAGGCGCTGGGCATGGCTCTTGAGGGTGCGGCACCCGACCGCCTGACATTTTTTACCTCGTACGCCATCGGGCGGGGCCCCGCCAAGGGCCTGCGCCTCGGCGGGGGCGCGATCAAGGCCTGGGGCCCGATCCAGCAGTTTGGCACCAGCGACAGTCGGCTGGTGCGCGAGGACGGCTACACGCAGGTCAACCTCTTCGCCCGCTACGCCACGGAGATCTTGGGCCGCGCGACGACCTTCGGACTCAACGTGAGCAACCTCACCGACGCCTACTTCATCCGGGCCCGCGCCAACTCCAACACTCCGCGCGAAGTCACCACTTCTATCAGCTTAAAGTTCTGAAGCTCTCCCGCCCAGCCGCCGCTGCCGGAACGCCGCCTGCACCCGTCCCGCCGATGAAACCTCCGTTCCTGCTCCTGACCCTCGCTTGCTGCCTCGCCGCCGCCCTCCCCGCGGCGGAGGCGCGGCGGGACCCGCGCCCCAACCTGCTCTTCATCCTCCTCGACGACCTAGGCAAGGAATGGATCTCGGCCTATGGCGCCGAGGACATCCAGACGCCGCACCTGGATGCCCTCGCCGCCGGCGGCACCCGCTTCGAGAACTTCTACGTGATGCCTCAGTGCACGCCCACCCGGCTCACCTTCCTCACCGGACAATATCCGTTCCGGCACGGCTGGGTGAACCACTGGGACGTGCCGCGCTGGGGCGGTGGCGCTCATTACGACTGGAACCGCAACCCCTCGATCGCGCGCGTTCTGCGGGATGCCGGCTACCGCACCGCCGTGGCGGGCAAGTGGCAGATCAATGATTTCCGGGTGCAGCCCGCGGCGATGAACGACCTCGGGTTCGAGACCTACCGGATGTGGACCGGAGGCCAGGGCGAGGACGCGGCGAGCGACGAACGCTACTGGGACCCCTACATCCACACCCCGGAAGGCAGCTCCACCTGGCGGGGCAAGTTCGGGGACGACGTGTTCACCGAGTTCCTCATCGAATTTCTGCGGTCTCACCGGCACGAGCCGATGTTCCTCTACTACCCCATGTGCCTGCCGCACTCTCCGTTCACCACCACGCCCGCTGAACCCGCGGTGGCGGGTAACCTGGAACGGCACAAGGCGATGGTGCGCTATGCGGACCAGTTGATCGGCCGCCTGATCGCCGCGCTCGAAGAGCTGGATTTGCGCCGGGACACGCTGGTGATCATCAGCACCGACAACGGCACCGCGGGCAACATCACCGGGACGCGGCACGGGCGGAGGGTGAAGGGCGGTAAATCCAATACGACCGAGGCGGGCGTCTGTGTCCCCCTCATCGTGAATGGCCCCGGCCGGGTCGCGGCCGGCAAGGTCAGCCCCGCCCTGCTGAGCATCGCGGATTTCCTCCCGACCTTCGCCGAGCTCGCGGGGACTCAGCCGCAGCCGGGTTACACTTATGACGGCCGCGCGGCGGTCGGCGCCCTGCTTGGCCGCGAGGACCGTTCGCCGCATTCCTGGATCCTCGCGATGGGCGGCAAGAACGACGCGCGGCTGACGCGGGACGGCGTGCAGAACGCGTGGGTCTTCCGCGACCGCGTCCTTCGCGATGAACGCTTCAAGCTGCACGTGGATACGCGGCGGCAGCCGACCGCCCTCTACGACCTGGCGGAGGATCCCGCCGAGGAGCGCAACCTGATCGCCAGCCAGGACGCGGTCGTCGCCGCGGCGCGGGCACGCCTCAGCGCTCCGCTCGCGGGTTTCCCGGAGCGCGACCGAGACCCGATCTACACGCCGCTGCCGGCCCAGCCGTGGGACGTGAAGATCACGGCGGAAAGTCAGGTATGGAAGAAGTGAGCGCGGTCGCGCTTAGCGCTTGCGCTTGCCCCCGGCGGGCGCCGCCGCGCCGCTGAGCAGCGGGTCGCCCAGCGCCCCCTGCAGGCGCCGGAGCCGCTCCTCGAGCGCGGCGCGACGCGGTGCGTGCGCGGGATCGGCCACGAGATCTGCCCGCTCCTCGGGATCGCGCCCAACGTCGTAGAGACGGGTGACTCCGATCGCGGGATATTGGATCAGCTTCCAGCCCTCGTGGACCACACTGCGCTGAAGGCGGAGGTACGCGCCGTAAATTTCCGGATAGGGCGCGGGCGCCGCGGCGTCGCGCAGGAGGGGCACCAGGCTGCGGAAGTAGACGTGCGCCGGCCGCTCCACGCCGGCGAGCGCCAGCGCCGTGGGCATCATGTCCTGCAGATAAATTGGCACGGCGAGCCGCCGCCCGGCCGCCACGCCCGGGCCGACCACGACGAAGGGCACCCGCACGCTGTGGTCATAGAGGTTCTGCTTGCCGAACAGGCCGTGCTGCCCGACCGCGAGACCGTGGTCCGAGGAGAGAAAAATCCAGGTGTCCGCCGCCTTGCCCGAGGCTTCGAGCGCGGCCAACACCCGGCCGACGTGAGTGTCGAGGTGCGAGATGATCGCGTAGTACTCCCCGCGCTGCACCCGCACCGACTCCTCGGTCCGCGGAAACGGGGCGAGCTTCTCGTCCCGCAGGGTTTTGCCTGCGCCGATCGCCTCCTTGTGGGGATACTCGGGCAGGAAGTTGCGGGGCACCGGGACGCGCGTTGCCGGGTAGCGGTCCACATAGGCCTGGGGAGACTGCCGCGGGTCGTGCGGCGCATTGAACGCGACGTACATGAAGAATGGCTCCGGCCGTCCGTCCGCTTCGCGAAGGTAGTCCACCGCGTCGTCCGCGGTGACCTCGGTCCAGTGCTTCCCGCCGGCCCAGAAGCCACCAAACTTGGGGTCCGCCGGACTCCATCCGTCCGCCTGACCGGGCAGGGGGCGGTTGTAACCCTCGGGAACATCCCGCGGCATTCCCGGGCGAACGTGGCGGACAACGTCAAAAACCCGGGCCGCGTCGGTCTGGACGTGCCACTTGCCGGTGAAGTAAGTGCGGTACCCGGCCGCCCGCATCAGTTGCGGCCAGAGCCGGCCCCCCGCCCGCTCGTCATCGGTGCGTGCGTAGATCCGCTCGGTATCCCAGAGGCTCCGTCCGGTCATCAGCATCGTCCGGCTGGCGACGCAGACCGCCGGGGAGAAAGAGCCCATGTTGTAGGCATGGGTGAACGTGGTGCCGCGGGCGACGAGCCGGTCGAGGTGCGGCGTGTCGAGGTCCAGCGTACCGAGGGAGCGGATGGTGTCGAAGGCCTGGTCGTCGGTGAACAGGACGAGGATGTTGGGCCGGGCCGCGGCGAAGGTGGCGGAGGACAGGAGAGGCGCGGCGAGCGCGAGGAAGCACGCGCGAAGGAGGCGGACGGCAGGGAAACGCATCGCAGGGGGAGACGCGGGATCGAGAAGCGGCAGCGGGAAATGACAACGGGACAGGCAATGGAACAGTGCAACGGCGGCCGGCGCCTCAGCCGGAAAGCGGGCGGAGGGTCGCGCCCTCGCACCAGACCCCGTCGACCTGAGTGCCCAGCGAATGCGGCCCGGGGCCGCACTGACTCACCAGCAGTTGGGCGTTGAGGGCATCAACGGCGGCGGCGCCCATAACCTCCCGCGGCTGGAGGATGCCACTGACCCCGGGCGCGTCGTCGATCACGTTCAGGCTGGCGTAACCGAGATCCGCGGGGAAACGCACCCCCGCGGCGCGCAGCACGGGGCACGCCAGATCACTGCGGCTGACGACGGCATCCGGGCGGTGGCGGCGCAGCCAGCCGAGCACCCCCGCGCCCCGGTCGGTCCCGCGGACGACGAAGGTGGGCACGACCGCCGCGGCGTCCCCGCGTTGCTGCTCGAAGGCGTGTGCAGCCTCCCATTGGTGAGCCGCGCGTTCCGCGAGCCCGTGATCCAGCACCAATCCGATCCGCCGGTACCCCCGGCGCCGCAGTTGGTCCCAGACCAGCAGCAGGTCCGCGAAATACCCTGGAACGACATGATGGAAATGAGGGTGCCGAGCCGGTCGTTCGATGGCCACCACCGCGAAGTTTTCCCACGGCAGGTCAAACCTGGCGTCGGGGTCCTCGAAGGGAGCGAGGATCAACCCGCGGATCCCGCGGTTGACCAGAATCTGGCCGAACCGGGCGGGCGTGGCCCCGCCCTCTCGGGCCCACAGGTGCTGCAACGAGTAACCCAGGGCACGCGCGCGCGCCGTGGCGCCCTCCCACAGGGCTTGAGCGCTGGCGCGCCGGAACCAGTCCTCCCGGCGCGCCCAATTTGAGACCAACGCAATCACCGCGAAGTCCCGGTGCACGCGTTGCGCGCTCCGGT
>JBEDEF010000416.1:0-6903 GCA_041175845.1 Verrucomicrobiota bacterium | reverse complement strand
GACCCGCCCTCTCCCGCCCGAAGCGGATCAGACGCGTCCGACCGACCGGCTCGTTGCCGGACGGCCGGTCCTCCGGCTGGGCAACGTCAGCACCCCGCAACTGGCGGTCTTCCGCCCGGACCCGCGGCTCGACACCGGCGCCGCCGTCGTCATCTGCCCGGGCGGCGGGTTCAACATCCTCGCCTACGACCTCGAGGGCACGGAGGTCGCCGCCTGGCTCAACGGCCTCGGCGTCACCGGCATCGTGCTCAAGTACCGCGTCCCCGCCCGCGACCCGGCGCGCCGCTGGCTGGCGGCGGTGCAGGACGCCCAGCGCGCGATGAGCCTCGTGCGCTCTAAGGCCGGTGAATGGGGCCTGCGGGCCGACCGCCTCGGCATCCTCGGTTTCAGCGCCGGCGGCGCGACGGCCGCGTACACCGCCCTCGCCGCGGAGCGGCTTTACCCCGCCGCAGACCCCGTCGACGCGGTTCCGTGGCGGCCAAACTTCGCGCTGCTGGTCTATCCCGCCGGCTTCGTCGAACGGGGCCAGACCACGCTTTCCGGCGTGATGCCCGTCGGCCCGGGCGCCCCGCCGATGTTCCTGGTCCACGCCTTCGACGACAACGTCCCGGTCCAGAACACGCTGCTGTTGGCCGCGGAACTGCGACGGCACGGGGGCAGCGCGGAGGTGCACGTCTACGACGCCGGCGGCCACGGTTACGGCCTGCGGCCGGATCCCGCGCTGCCGGTGACCTCGTGGCCCGAGCGCGCCGCCGCGTGGCTGCAGCGCCGCGGCCTGTCGGAAACGGCCGGCCGCTGACCAACCTGACTAGGGCTTGCCGCTGCCCCGGCGCTCTGGTTCGGTCCCGCCTCTCTCCATGCCCTCCACCCCGGACTCCACCCGCAAGTATTCCTCCGTCGTCGTCGACGGTCCCGCCCGCGCCGGCGCGCGCTCGATGCTGCGCCCCGTCGGTTTCACCGACGCGGACTTCCAGAAGCCCGTCATCGGGATCGCCTCCCTCTGGAGCATGGTGACGCCGTGCAACATGCACATCGACAAGCTCGCCCTCGAATCCGAGGCCGGGACCAACGCCGCGGGCGGCAAGGGCGTCATCTTCGGCACCATCACCGTCTCCGACGGCATCAGCATGGGTACACCGGGCATGCGCTATTCCCTCGTTTCGCGCGAAATCATCGCGGACTCGATCGAGGCGGTGGCGGCCGGCGAGGGCTTCGACGGCGTGGTGACCATCGGCGGCTGCGACAAGAATATGCCCGGCTGCATCATGGCGATGGCCCGGCTCAACCGCCCCGGTGTCTTCGTCTACGGCGGCACCATCTTGCCGGGCATCCACCCCGACACGCGCAAGGAGTGCGACATCGTGTCCGTCTACGAGGCCATCGGCCAGCACGCCGCGGGCAAGGTTGATGACGAGGGCCTGCGCAAGATCGAGGCCTGCTCCATCCCCGGTGCCGGGTCCTGTGGCGGCATGTACACCGCCAACACCATGGCTTCCGCCATTGAGGCCCTGGGGATGAGCCTGCCCAACAGCTCCGCCCAGATCGCCATCAGCAAGGAGAAGAAGCAGGACTGCCGCCGCGCCGGCGAAGCCACCCTCGCCCTGCTCAAGGCGGACCTGAAGCCCCGCGATATCATGACGCGGAAGGCGTTCGAGAACGCCATCACCGTCACGATCGCCCTCGGCGGCTCCACCAACGCTGTGCTGCACCTCTTGGCCATCGCGCACAGCTGCGGGGTGAAACTGACGATCGACGACTTCACGCGCATCGGGAAGCGCGTGCCCGTGCTCGCGGACCTCAAGCCCTCCGGCAAGTACGGGATGGTCCACCTCACCCGCATCGGCGGCCTGCCCCCGCTGATGAAGGTGCTGCTCGACGCGGGCCTCCTGCACGGCGACTGCCTGACGGTGACCGGCAAAACCGTCGCCGAGAACCTCCGCGACGTGAAGCCCTACCCGGCCGGGCAGGACGTCGTCCGCCCGCTCTCGAATCCGATCAAGGCCGACAGCCACCTGCGCGTCCTCTACGGCAACCTGGCCCCCGGCGGCGCCGTGGCCAAGATCTCGGGCAAGGAGGGGTTGTCCTTCAGCGGCAAGGCCATCGTGTTCGAGGGCGAGGAGAAGGCCCTCGACGCGATCCTCGCGGGCCGCGTCAAACCCGGCCACGTCGTCGTCATCCGCAACGAGGGCCCGGTCGGCGGTCCCGGGATGCGCGAGATGCTCAGCCCCACCAGCGCCATCATGGGCCGCGGCCTCGGCAAGGACGTCGCGCTGATCACGGATGGGCGCTTTTCCGGTGGCAGCCACGGTTTCGTCGTCGGCCACCTTACCCCGGAGGCCGCCGTGGGCGGGCCGATCGGCGTCATCCGCAATGGCGACCCGATCACGATCGACGCCATCCGCAACGAGCTGACCCTCGGGATCCCCGCCCGCGAATTGCAGGCTCGCCTTCGCGCGTGGAAGCCGCGCCGCGTCAAGGAGACGCGCGGCGTCCTGGCCAAGTACGCGCACACGGTGACCAGCGCCTCCGAAGGTGCGGTGACGGACAAGCTGACCTGAGGCGCGCGCGATGAGCTGGGCGCATTTTCAGGAGCACTACCACCACTACCCTGCCTTGGGGTTCAGCCTGGACCTCTCGCGGCTGCCGCTGCCTGCCGCGTTCACCACGGCGATGGAAGGGCCGATGCAGGAGGCCTTCGCCGCGATGCGCGCCCTGGAGGGCGGATCGATCGCGAACCCCGACGAAAACCGGCGCGTCGGCCACTACTGGCTGCGCACGCCCGCGCTCGCGCCCACCCCGGAGATCCGCGCCGAGATCGAGGAGACCCTGCGCGCGATCCGGGCCTTCGCCGCGGACGTGCACGCCGGCACCATCGCCGGCCCGCGCGGCCGTTTCCGCGAGCTGCTGGTGATCGGCATCGGCGGCTCCGCCCTCGGGCCGCAGCTAGTGGCCCACGCGCTCGGCCAACCCCGCCGTGACCGGATGGCGGTGCACTTCCTCGACAACACGGACCCGGACGGGATCGACCTCGTGTTCGGGCAGCTCCGGGGTCGGCTCGCCCGCACCCTCGTGCTCGTGATCTCCAAGTCCGGCGGCACGGCGGAGACGCGCAACGGCATGCTCGAGGCGCAGGCCGCCTTCCGGGCCGCGGACCTCGACCCCGCGCGGCACTTCGTCGCCGTCACCGGCGCGGGCTCCCGGCTCGATCAGGAGGCGCGCGAGGGCGGCTGGCTGGCACGCTTCGCGATGTGGGACTGGGTCGGCGGCCGCACCAGCCAGCTCAGCGCCGTGGGCTTGCTGCCCGCCGCCCTTCAAGGTTTGGACCTCGACGGGCTGCTCGCGGGGGCCGCGGCGATGGACGAGGTCACACGCCGCCCCGAGACCCGCGCGAATCCCGCGGCGCTCCTCGCGCTGGCCTGGCACCACGCCACGGAGGGGCGCGGCCGGAAGGACATGGTGGTGCTGCCGTACAAGGACCGACTGGTGCTGTTTTCGCGTTACCTCCAGCAACTAGTGATGGAATCCCTCGGCAAGGAGCGCGACCTGGCGGGCAACGTGGTCCACCAAGGCATCGCGGTCTACGGCAACAAGGGCTCGACTGACCAGCACGCCTACGTCCAGCAGTTGCGCGAGGGCGTGGACAACTTCTTCGTCACGTTCATCGAGGTGCTGCGGGACCGTCCCGGTCGGCGGGCGCTGGCGGTGGAGCCCGGGGTGACGGCGGGCGACTACCTGCAGGGCTTCCTGCTCGGGACCCGCGACGCCCTCAGCGAGAAGGGACGCGGCTCGATCACCCTGACCGTGCCGGACATTTCCCCGCGGACGCTCGGGATGCTGATCGCCCTCTACGAGCGGGTCACCGGACTCTACGCCTCGCTCGTTGGGATCAACGCCTACCACCAGCCCGGCGTCGAGGCGGGCAAGAAGGCGGCGGGCGCGGTGCTTGCGCTCCAGCGGGCCCTGGTTGCCGTGCTGTCGGCGGAGCGGGGCCGCGCTTTCACCGCCCCGGAGCTGGCCGCGAAAGCGGGTGCGCCTGAGTCCGCGGAAACGGCCTTCAAGGTGCTGGAGCACCTCAGCGCGAATCCCGCGACTGGGGTGCGTCGCCGGGCCAGTAAGTCGGCGACCGCCGCGACATACCGGCTCGTCTGAGCCCACCCGGTGCACCGCCTGCCGCTCCTGCTCTGCCTGATCGCCCTCGCCGGCGCCGGGGGCTCGGCTTTCCTCGCGCTGCGCATCGGCAATTCGAAGCAGGTGCTGGAGGTGCGCCTGGCCGAAAGCCAAGCGCGGGCCACCCGCCTCGAGACGGAGCTTGAGGGAACGCGGGCAGAAGCCACCGCCCGGCAACAACGCGCGACTGGCCTCGAGGTTGAGCTCGCGCGCACCAGCGAGCGCCTCGCCGGGGTGGAGGCGCGCGGCCGGGAGACGGAACGCGCGCTGGCCGACACCCGCACCGTGCTGGCGCTGTACGAGTCCACCGCCCGCGCGCTCGAGGAGGAGATCACCGCCCTGCGCCGCGACCTGGAGGCCACCCGCGCGTCCCAGGCCTCGCCCGAAGCGGTGCAGGCCTACCGGCAGACGATCGCCGACCTCGAGCGCCAGCTCGCCTCGGCCCGTAACGGCACCGCCGTGCCGGCCACCCCGGGCGCCTCCACCGCGGTGTTCACCAATCGCGCCGGCCGGGCCACGGTCCTCAGCGTCGGACCCGGCAACGCCTTCGTCGTGCTGAACTTCGGCACCGCCCGGGGGGCGCGTCCCGGCCAGCGCCTGCAGGTGTCGCAGGGCGGGCGGCTCCTCGCGACCGTCCTGATCAGCGACGCCCGCGCCCAGTTCTCGGTGGCGCAAGTCGAGCCCGACTCCCTGCGAGGGGTCTTGCAGAAGGGGGACGAGGCGCTTTTGGTACGCGAACAATGAATCCGCTCGCCCGACGCCTCCTCGCCCTCGCCCTGCTCGCCGCCGGCGCCCTCGCGGGTGGCTGCAGCACCAACGCCCCGAAGCAGACTTCCATCCCGTGGAGCCGTCCCGCGGGTTGGGAGGGCCAGATTCCCGGCATGGGCCAGCCCCAGGGCCGCTGAGCCGGTCCTGATCCGACGTCCTCCCGCCGCCGCTGCGCGGGGCGGGCGGCCTCCGGCGCGATGGAAAACGCCTCCCTTCGCCCCCTCCCGGGCCATCTTTACGTCGTCGCCACGCCCATCGGGAACCTCGCGGACCTCACCGAACGGGCGCGCGCCCTCCTGGGCGCCGTGGACTTGGTGGCGTGCGAGGACACCCGCACCACCGGCGCCCTGCTCACGCGGCTCGGCCTGCGCCGCGAGCTGTTCCCCTACCACGAGCACAACGAGCGCGAGGCCGCCGCGGAGCTCGCGCGCCGCCTCGCCGCTGGGGCTTCGGTCGCGCTGGTGAGCGACGCCGGCACCCCGGGACTGAGCGACCCCGGGTTCCGCGTGGTCCGCGCCTGCCGGCTGGCCGGACTGCCGGTCGTCCCCGTCCCGGGCCCCAACGCGCTCGTCGCGGCCCTGTGCGCCAGCGGGCTCCCCACCAACGGTTTCCTGTACCTCGGTTTCCTCCCGCCCAAGAGCGCCGCGCGGATCGCCTGCTTCGAGCGGCACCGCGACTTCGAGTACACCCTCGCGCTGTTCGAGAGCTGCCACCGCATCGCCAAGGCGGTCGAGGAGCTGGTCACGGTGCTGGGGCCCGACCGGGTCATCGCCGTCGCGAAGGAGCTCACCAAGGTGCACGAAACCTTTCTGGTCGGATCCGCCGGTGACGTCCGCGATCGCCTCGCGCGGCTCAGCCTCAAGGGCGAATTCGTCCTCCTGATCGCCCCCGCGGGCTTCGTGCTCTGAACCCGATGCCGCCTTCCCTGCCGCCCCGGACGGTCGCCGTCATCGACGTCGGCAGCAACACGATCAAGCTGCTCGTGGCCCGGCGGGCGCCCGGGGGAAGCGAACGCGTCCACGCGCGCACCCTTGAGGCGCGGATCGGCACCGGCCTCGGGCGCGGACGTCCGCAGCTCTCGCCCGAAAGCATGGCGCGCGGGACGGACGCGATCCGCACGCTCGCCGCCGAGGCGCGGGCCCATCGGGCGGAGGTCACCGCGATTGTCGCGACTAGCGCCGTCCGCGACGCGGAGAACGGGCCCGACTTCGCCGCCGCCGTGACCGCCGCCACCGGGCTCCCGCTGCGCATCCTTTCCGGGACGGAGGAAGCGGGCCTGATCGGCGAGGGCCTGCGTTGCGACCCCGCGTTCGCGGCGTCGCCGGACCTCGCGCTGTTCGACCTTGGGGGCGGCAGCCTCGAGGTCCTCGAGTTCCGCGGCGCGCGGGTCCAACGGGCGCTCAGCCTGCCCCTCGGCTGCGTCCGCCTGACCGAACGTTTTGTGGCGGACCCCACCCTGCCCCTGCCGGCCACCGCCCGGGCGGCGCTCGCGAATCACGCCACCACCTTGGCCGCAGAGGCGGGACTCGACCGAGACCTCTTTCGCGGCCTCCCCGTTGCCGCCACCGGCGGGACGGTCAGCACCGCGCGCGCGCTGCTCGCCAGCGCCGCCGGAACAAGTCTGGACGACAGCACCCCGGAAATCGCGGTCGAGGCGATGCGCTCCTTGCTCGATCGCGTCGCCACGCTACCCCTGGCCGCCCGCACCGCCCTTCCCGGCCTCAGCGCCGCGCGGGCGGACGTCTTCCCCGCCGCGCTCGCCACCCTGCTGGCGATCGCCGAACTGACGGGCTGCGGCACCCTCCGGCACTCCTGGTACAGCCTGCGCCACGGCGTCGTCGCGGAGCTCCTCGCCGGGCGCGGCACTTGAACCGCGGTCAACTCCGGCCGCGCGCCTCCGTCCGCGCGGCGGCGCGGAGCGCCTTGCGGACGGCGTTGAAGTCGTCCGGCCAAGGCGCGCGCAGGTCC
>JBEDEF010000415.1:0-4377 GCA_041175845.1 Verrucomicrobiota bacterium | reverse complement strand
CTGCTCGGCGGTCGCGCGCTCGCCTGGCCGCCGGGCTGAGGCAGCCGCGGGGTTCAGCGCGGGTGGGCGGCCTCGTAGCTGCCGTCGGGATGCCGCACCACGAGACGCGTCAGTTCGAGCCGCAGCAGCGCCGCGCACACCTGCGCCACGGGCAGGCCGGCGGCTTCGGCCAAGGCATCAGGTCCCAGCATCGCGCCCTCCCGCAGCCGGCCGAGCAAGGCCCGCGCCTCGGCGTCGAGACCGGGCGGCACCGTCGCTCCGGGGAGGGGTGGAGGGGAAGCGATGCGGGGATGCATGCCGTCGAGGTAGGACAATTCGGAAAGCAGCTCATCGACGGTGGTGAGCAGGGTGGCCCCGTCGCGGATCAGCTGATGGCAGCCGGCGCTCGTCGGCTGATCCACGCGGCCGGGGACGGCGAAGAGCAAACGGCCCTGTTCACCGGCGAATCGCGCCGTGATCATCGCGCCCCCGGACACACCGCTTTCAACCACGATCACCGCCTCGCTCATTCCGGACACGATTCGGTTGCGCATCGCGAATGACTGCCGGTCCGTCGGGCGGCCAAAGGGAAACTCTGAGAGCACCGCACCCGCGGCCTCGATTCGCCGTTGGAGGCCGAGGTTTTCCGGCGGGTAGACCCGGTCGACGCCGCAACCCAGCACGGCCACGGTGGCCCCGCCGGCGGCGAGGGCCCCTTCATGCGCCGCCGTATCGATGCCCCGGGCGAGCCCGCTGACGATGCAGAAGCCGGCGCGGGTGAGCTCTGCGGCGAAAGTGTGCGCCACGGTAAGGCCGTACTGCGTCGTGCGCCGAGAGCCGACGATCGCAAGGCAGCGCTGCCCCGCTGGGGTGCGTCCCCGCCGATACAGGCCGATCGGGGGATCGTGCACCTCGCGCAACAGCCGCGGGTAGGTGGGATCCGCTGCGACGACAAACTCCGTTCCACTCCGTCGAAGGCGTGCTTCTTCACCGGCCAAATCAAAGTGCGCCGTCCAGCCCCGGAGCGTGTCGGCGATCACTGGACCGACACCCTGGACCTGCAGCAACTCCTCGCGACTCGCCGTCAGGACCCGGCTGGGATCGCCGCCGAGGGACGCCAGCAGCCGATGCAGGGTCACCGGCCCAATATGGGGTAGGCCATTGAGGATCATGAGACACTGCCCGGCGGAGAGCGGCGGCATGGCCCGACCCTGCGGCCCCGGAGGATCAGCGCGACGCAGGCCTAACCCGGAATTTCGCGTAACACGTCGGGTAGAAATTCCAACAACTGGGACACGCTGACCGCGGTTTGACCCCGGGCCCGTGCCAGGCCATCGGCGGCCCGGCCATGCCAGAGTACCCCGCACGCCGCGGCCCACAGCGGTTCCGGAGGCTCCTGCGCGAGAATCCCCCCCATGAGTCCCGCCAAAAGGTCGCCACTGCCCCCGCGCGCGAGCACCGGTCCCCCGCAGAGGGCGTGATGGACCTTCCCATTCGCCACGATCCGCGTCAGCGGGCCTTTTTCGACCAGGACCACCCCGGCAGGCGTCTTTCCTCGGCCGCCGATCCGGGCGAGCTCGCCGGCGTGGGGGGTGAGAATGCGTGGCGCTGGACCCGCCCCAATGATCCCGGGCTGCAGCGCGTCCGCATCAAGTACCAGCGGCACCACCGCCCGCGCGGCGATGCTTTCCACCAGGGTCAGCGTCTCCGCGTCGCGGCCGAGCCCTGGGCCCAGCAAAATAGCCGACGCTCGCTCCTCCCTTTCGCGCCACAGGTACTCGCCCTCCAGGGCCAGATGGCCAGAGGGCGTTTCCGGCCAACCGACCCACATCGCTTCCGGCGCCCGGGCGGCAAAGGCAGGCACCAGCCGCTTCGGTACGAATGCAGTAACTAGGCCAACGCCGCTCCGCAGTGCGGCCAGCACCGCGAGCAACGCGGCTCCAGGAAAAGAGGCGGAACCCGCCAGCACAAACAGGTGGCCGAAACTGCGCTTGTCGGAGACGGAGGGCCGGAAACCCGCCAACGGCCGTAACACCTCCGGGAGCAGCACGACGCCAGGTTCAACCTCCTCCGCGGGCAGAGCTGCCGTGAGCGCTCCGTCCGCGAAGAAACCCAGGTCCAAATAGCGCAGCCGACCCGCCTCAGCTGAGGAGAGGAGCGGAGTTTTGAGCACCCCCGTGGCGTAGGTGAAATCGGCCCGGACCAGGCCGGCGCTGGGTAAATCAACCGCGGCGCGCAAGCGCACCGGCAACGCGTTGAGCCGGTCGATCAGCCGCAAGACGACCGGATCCACCGGCGCGCGGAACTGGAATCCAAACAGCCCGTCCAGCAGCAGATCGTATTGCCCTTCCGGTCGATCCACGAGGGAGACTCGCGGGCTTAGGGCGACCAGTTCGCGCCACGCGCGGGCGGCCAGCGGACGAAGTCGGCGGGAGCCAAAGGGGAAACAGACCTCAATCCGCGCCGCCGGGCTGGCTGTCAGCAGCTCTCCGGCCGCGAGCAGCGCATCGCCACCATTATGCCCCTTCCCCGCCACCACCAGCCAACGTCCCGCCGGGTCCAGGCCCCCGATCTCGGCGGCATCCTGCCGGAGGGCACGGGCCAGCGCGCGGCCCGCGGAACGCATCGCCGGCCACTCGCGCGCCTCATCGCCACGGAACAACCGCTCCTCCAGAACGCGGGTTTGCGCGGGGCTCAGGATGGGATGGCTGGGCAACGGCATCATCGGGAGGGGGTGAACGGTTGCGCCGGCAACGCCTCGGCCGGGCGTTCCGTGCGGCCGTGCTGGAGCCATTCGCGGTACTCCGCCTCAGTCTCCGTGAACAGCAAGGGGCACGCCGGCTCCTCCTTGCCCCGGCGGATGACTCGTCGCGTGAGGGCGGGAATGCTCCGGAAATACAGCTGCCCGCCGATACGGCGGACCTCGTAAAACTCGGCAAAGGCTCCCGCCGCGGAACTCCAGAGGGCGATCTCGGTGACGTTTCCCGTCCAAGTAGCCCGTTCGCCCCACTCCGCGAAGACCGCCTCCACGGTTGAAAGCCTCCGCGGAGGAACGGCCGGCGGAGCATCGGCAACTGAAGCGGGCGGCGGCGGCACGGTCTCGGCGGGACGCGGTCGGAGGTACGCGTACACGCAGGCTGCGCCCAGCAGAAATCCCGTCATCCCCCAGGAAAAGGCGGAGGACGGCGCGTCCTCATTGGTCTGGTCGGCCGACTTAGGATCGTCAGCCGCCATCATTCGCCTCCGCGATCGGTTGCCGAACCAACACCGCCACGGCGACCGCGAGGGCCTCGGTGTGGGCAAGGCTGAGATGGACTGCCGTGGCCCCGGCTGCCCGGAGCAGGGCCGCCCCGCGCTCGTCGAGTCGCACCAGGGGTTGGTGGCGTTCCCCGTGAAACACTGAGACCGAACGCCAGCCGAGCTCGGCGCCGATGCCCGTGCCGAAGCACTTCGACACCGCCTCCTTGGCCGCAAACCGGGCGGCGTAGTGCTTGTGGGGAAACTTCATCGTGGCGCAATAAGCGCGCTCCTCCGGAGTGAAGACCCGATCCAAAAAACGCTCCCCCTGGCGCTCGATCACCGCGCGGATGCGCTCCACCTCGATGAGATCGATGCCGACGCCCACGAGGACACCGCCGGGGGGCAACTGGGGCAGGCGGGGGAGCTCCATCGGGACGGTCCGCTCAGGGATTCATCCGACGGCGCATCTCCGTGACCGCCTCCTCCACCCCGGTGAATAGGGCGCGGCTGACGATGCTGTGCCCGATATTCAGCTCGTAGAGGTGGGGCAGCGTGCGGAGCTCGGTGATGTTGACGTAGTTGATGCCGTGGCCCGCATTGACCCGCAGCCCAAGGGCATGGGCCGCGGCGGCGCCCAGGCGCAGGCGCTGAAATTCGCGTTCCCGCCCGGGCCCATGAAAGGCGTGCGCATAGGCTCCCGTGTGCAGTTCAATCCACGGAGCCGCCACCCGTGCGGCCGCCGCGATCTGCCGCTCGTCGGGGTCAATGAAGAGGCTCACCTGAATGCCCGCCGCCGCCAACGGCTCCACACAGGCGCGCACCCGCTCCAGAGCTCCCGCCACCTCGAGGCCGCCCTCGGTGGTGACCTCCTGCCGGCTCTCCGGCACGAGGCAAACGGACTCGGGGCGGAGTCGGAGCGCGAAGGCGAGCATCTCAGGCGTGCAGGCCATCTCGAGGTTCACGCGCGTCACCAGGCTTTCCCGCAACCGCCAGACGTCCCGCTCCTGAATATGGCGTCGGTCCTCGCGGAGATGGACGGTGATGCCGTCCGCGCCGGCCCGCTCCGCCAACTGCGCGAACAGTACCGGATCCGGTTCAATGGCGCCTCCCGCGGAGGAGTCCGCAGCACGGTAGCGCGCCTGCCGCACGGTCGCGCAA
>JBEDEF010000414.1:0-4915 GCA_041175845.1 Verrucomicrobiota bacterium | reverse complement strand
GCCCTGCGCGACCGGCGCACGCTCATCTCCTCGATTGTCGTGCCCACGCTCCTGATGCCGCTGTTGCTCTTCGGAGTGGGCAAGGTGATGCAGCGGGCAGTGACCGAGGCGCGCGAGGAGGTCCCCTGGGTGGCGGTACTCGGCGGTGCCGGCGCCCCGGAACTCCTTGCGCGGCTGAACGGCGACGCCCGCGTGCGCGTCGTGCCGGTACCCGGGGACTGGCGGGAGGCGATCGCCGCGAAGCGGCTGCGGGCGGTGCTCGAGGTGCCCGAGCGGCTGGAGGAACGCTTGCGGGCGGGCGAAGCGGCGCCGGCGGTCCGCATTTTCCACTACCAGGGCGAGTTGAAATCGGAGAACGGCGCGCGCGTTACCGAGCGGATCGTCGCCGAGCACCGCGAACGGGTCGTGACGGAGCGGCTCGCGGCGCGCGGCCTGGGTCCGGAGGCGGTGCGTCCGTTCGAGGTCCGGCGCGAGAACGTCGCCCCGCCCGAAAAGGTGGGCGGCAACCTCTTCGGTGGGCTCGTCCCGTACTTCATCATTTTGCTCTGCTTCACTGGCGCGATCTACCCGGCGATGGATATCACCGCGGGCGAGAAGGAGCGGGGCACGATGGAGACGCTGCTCTGCAGCCCCGTCGCGCGCCTCGACTTGGTCCTCGGGAAATTCCTCCTCGTCCTCACCGGTTCGCTGGCCTCGATGTTCTTCGTGGTCGCGTCGATGGCGGGGAGCGCCCTGGTCGGCGGCGCGCTGTTCCTCGGGACGTCCAGTGCCGCCGCGGCGGGCGCGCTGCCCCCGGGCGCGGCGGCCGCGGGAGCAGGCGCTCTCCCGACGATCGATCCGCTCGGCCTCGTCGGCGTCTTCGCGATGGTCCTGCCGGTGGCGGTGCTGTTCTCCGCCGTCGCCCTCACCGTCTCGCTCTTCGCCAAGAGCTACAAGGAGGCCCAGAGCTACCTCGGACCGCTCATCATCGTGGTCCTCCTTCCCGGGATGATCGCCGCCCTGCCCGGTACCGAGCTGACCGCGCGGACCGCGCTCATCCCGCTGCTCAACCTCAGCCTCGTCTGCAAGGAGATGCTCTCCGGTTCGTGGCCCTGGGGCTACATCGCGCTCATCTTCGGCTCCTCCTCGCTTTACGCGGCCGGCGCCCTCGCCCTCGCGGTGAAGATGTTCAACCGTGAGGACGTCCTGTTCCGCAGCTGACCTTACGCATGCTCCCGCCGCAGATCATCGCCCGCAAACGGGACGGTCACGCCCTCACTCCCGCGGAGATCGAGGCATTCGTCCGCGGTGCCACTGACGGCTCCTGGGCCGACTACCAGCTGAGCGCCCTGCTGATGGCGATCTGCCTGCGCGGCCTCAATGCGGAGGAGACGGCCGTTTATACGACCGCGATGACGCGCTCGGGCGCGATTGCCGACTTGTCGGGAATCTCCGGGATCAAGGTCGACAAGCACTCCACGGGCGGGGTGGGGGATAAGGTCTCCCTCGTGCTCACCCCCTGGGTCGCGGCGTGCGGCGTCCCGGTCCCGATGATCAGCGGCCGCGGGCTTGGCCACTCCGGAGGCACGCTCGACAAGCTCGAGGCCATCGCAGGGTTCCGCACCAGCCTATCCCTGGTGGAATACCGCGACCAGGTCGCGCGCATCGGGTGTGCCCTGATCGGCCAGACCCCCGAACTGGCCCCCGCTGACCGCCGCCTTTACGCCCTGCGGGATGTCACCGCGACCGTCGAGTCCATCCCGCTGATCTGCGGCTCCATCCTCTCCAAGAAGCTGGCCGCGGGCATCGACGCGTTGGTGCTGGACGTGAAGTTCGGCCGGGGCGCCTTCATGCCTGATCTGCCCGCGGCGCAGGAGCTCGCGGCGACGCTGGTCCGCGTGGGTCGCGCCGCGGGAAAACAGGTGCGCGCGCTGCTGACCCGGATGGAGGCGCCGCTCGGCCGCGCGGTGGGCAATGCGCTGGAGGTGGCCGAGTCGATTGCGGCGCTGCGGGGTGCGGGACCGGCCGACCTGATGGAGGTGACGCGGGCGCTGGGGGTGGAGATGCTTCTGCTCGGTGGCGTGGCGACGGATGCGGCGGGGGCGAACGCGCGGCTCGACGCGGCTCTGGCGAGTGGGGCCGCCGCCGCAAAGCTCCGGGAGATCATCGCGGCACAGGGAGGCGATTCCCGGGTGGTGGATGATCCTGGTCGCCTGCCGGTTGCGCGGTGCATTGAGCCGGTACTGGCACCGCGGGCGGGTTTCCTCACGGCGGTGGATGCCCGCGCGGTGGCCTACGCAGCCCTGCGGCTCGGGGCGGGTCGCGCGCGCGCGGAGGACGCCGTGGATCCCGCGGTCGGGGTGGCTGGCCTGGGTCAGGTCGGGGAGGCGATCGCCGCCGGCCAGCCCTTGGCGTGGTTGCACGCGAACGACCTTGCTGGCCTCGACGAGGCCCGCGCTTTGGTGAGCGGGGCATTCACCCTCGGGGAGAAACGGGTCCCGCCGCCCCCGTTGGTCGCCGAGCGGATCGGGGAGTAAAGCGCCGCGGGGCCTAGGCCCCGCGCTCCATCTCCTCGAGTTCGGAGGCGGCCTTTTCCCAGGCCGTGGTCGCTTCACCGAGCTGGTCCACGAGCATGGATAGTTCCCGGTTCAGGTGGTGGAAGCGGCCCTTGTCTGCGTACGTCTCCGGGGCCTCGAGGGCGGCCGTGATCTCCGCCTGCTTGGCCTCGAGCTCGGTCACGGCTTTCTCCAGCTGGCCGACGCGCTCGCGGAACTTCCGCAGTTCCCCGGCGCTGCGCTTCGGCGGCCGCGGGGCGGCGGCGGGTGCAGCGGCGGCGGCCGCCGCGGGTCTGGCCGGGCGGGCGTCGGTGAAGCCGGCGGTGAGGGCGGCGCGGGCGTCGCCGGCGCGCGACTTCTCGAGGTAGTAGTCGTAGTTGCCCGCGTAGGGGGTGAGCCGGCCGCTGTGCACGTGCAGCACGTTCTCGGCGAGCGCGCGAATGAAGTGCACATCGTGGCTGATGAAGATCAGCGTGCCCTCGTAGGACTTGAGGGCGTGGATCAGCGCGTCGATCGAGGCGATGTCGAGGTGCGTGGTCGGCTCGTCCATCAGCAGCAGATTCGGCGGCTTCACGAGCAGGCGGGCGAGGGCGAGGCGCGACTTCTCGCCGCCGGAAAGCACGCCGATCGGCTTGTGCACGTCGTCCTTGCGGAAAAGGAAGGCGCCGAGGATCGCGCGGGCTTGCTGCTCGGTGAGCTGGTTCTCGTTCGTCCGCAGTTCCATCACGTTCTCGAAGACCGTCAGCTCGGGCTTCAGGTTGTCGAGGCGGTTCTGGGCGAAGTAGCCGGTG
This sequence comes from Verrucomicrobiota bacterium, assembly GCA_041175845.1. Classification (GTDB taxonomy): domain Bacteria; phylum Verrucomicrobiota; class Verrucomicrobiia; order Opitutales; family Opitutaceae; genus ER46. Next base: position 1,590 of record JBEDEF010000414.1, on the reverse strand, counting down.
AACACGTTGCTGCCGAGCTCGCGTTCGCCGCCCTGGATCGGGATCACGCCGGCGAGGATCTTGAGCAGCGTGGACTTGCCCGCGCCGTTGGGCCCGACGAGCACGATGCGCTGGCCGCGTTCGGCGGTGAAGTTGAGGTCGCGGTAGACGACGTGGTCGCCGTAGGCCTGCCGGACGTTCGCGAGCTCGATCACCTTGAGGCCGGAGCGGGGCGGCTGCGGGAAGCGGAAGTTGATCCGCTTGAGCTCCTCCTGCGGCTCCTCGACGGCGACCTCCTGCAGGCGCTCGATCTGCTTCTCCTTCGATTTCGCACGGGAGGCCATCGAGGCCTTGGCGCCGAAGCGGTCGACGAACTTCTGCAGGTGGGCGATCTCGCGCTGCTGGTTCTTGAACAGCGACGCCTGCTGCTCCTTCCGGGCCTCCTTCTCCTGCAGGAAGTTGTCGTAGTTGCCGTGGTAGTAGTGCAGCCGGCCGCCGCGCAGCTCCAGCATCCCGGTGCAGAGGGCGTTGAGGAACGCGCGGTCGTGCGAAATGACGACGAGTCCGCCCGGGTAGCGCGTCAGGTAATCCTGGAACCAGAGCAGGGCCTCCAGATCGAGGTGATTGGTGGGCTCGTCGAGCAGCAGCAGGGCAGGCTCGGCGACGAGGAGCCGGGCGAGGTGGGCGCGCATCACCCAACCGCCGGAGAACGTCTTCGCCGGCAGGTCGGCGTCGCCCTCGCGGAACCCGAGGCCGGCGAGGATCTTCCGGGCGCGCGGCTCGAGGGTGTAGTCGATGTCGAAATCGTCCTCCGTGGGCTCGAGGCGCTTCCCGCTGGTCGCGATGTGCAGGATGGTCTCCTCGCCGGCGGGGGCGCTCTCCTGCGGGAGGAAGCCGAAGTCCGCCCCGCGTTCCCACTCGATCGTGCCGGTGTCCGGCCGCTCCTCCCCGAGGATCAGGTTGAACAGCGTCGACTTGCCGGCGCCGTTCGGCCCGACGAGCCCGAGGCGGTCCGTGCGCGCGATGAAGAGGGACACCTCGGCGAAGAGCTCGCGGGTACCGTAGGACTTGGAGACATCGGCGATCGTCAGCATCGAAACCGGCGACGACACCGGTTCGGCCCCGGGGCGTCAACCGTGGCGTGCGCGCGGGACGTCTCGCCTCACCGCGCCCGCGCGAGGGCGACGCAGCCGGCGACGGCCACCATGCCGCCGAGGATCGCCCGCTTCCCCGGCCGGTCGCCCTCCAGCCAGAACGCGATCGGCATCGCCAGCAGCGGCGCGGTCGCCGCGATCGGCAGCACGAGGCCGCTCGGCGTCGTCGCCAGGGCCCACTGGTAGCAGCCGACGCCGATCACCGGGCCCGCGAGGCCGTTCGCCACCCCCCCGCCCCACGCACCCCCGGGCGGCTGCTCTGCTCCGGGGTGACGGTAGGCCGCCCAGGGCGACTCGGCAGTGCGTCCCCACCGCGCCTGCACCGCGAACCAGAGTGCGGTGAAGAGCAGCCCGGCTAAAATCCGCTGGTAGGCGGCGGTCACCCCGAACGTCGCGTTCCCGACCAGTTCGCCGGCCGCCTCCGCCGCCTGCACGCCCTTGCGGCTAACCAGCGCGC
>JBEDEF010000413.1:0-6635 GCA_041175845.1 Verrucomicrobiota bacterium | reverse complement strand
GCTCCTTTTCTACCCGGCTCCCTCCCCTTAAACTCCTTCCGGATCCGATCTCCCTGAAAATCCAGTTTCCTATGGGTCAAAGCGCTCGCCTTGGGGTCCCGGATGGAACGCGGGAATACGTGGAGATCGTCGCGCTGAGCAGGATCTATCCGCTCGAATCCATAATCGGGTCAACTTGCGACCAGGATGTCGGGTTCAATCCGCGCTCGCTTTTCCAGATGGTCATGCGCTTTCCGCGCATCGATCCGGTCGATCGCAACAAAATCAAAGCCCGCCACCTCGATCCGGTGGCACTCAAGCAAGCATGGCGCGCGACCTCCGCCCAAGCGCGGGAGGAAATGACCACGCTGGCCGACGAGCAACCCGACACGCCGACTGGCCTGGCTTTCGTCGATGCGCAGGGCGAGCCCGCTTGGATTCGGTGCGAATCCTCGCTGCGCGTGCATCCTCCGAGCCTTCGGGGTTGCTTGCGGGTCGTGAAATAACCGGTCTCGCTCCCGACCGATCCGCGACTATACTATACGACCAACCCTGTCTCCCGCCTGCCGATGTTCCGCCTGACCAAGCCATTTATCCTGCGTTTGCTCGCCTGCCTTCTCATCGCGGCGACGCTGGCGTCCTGCTCGCGGCCGGATGAGTCACCGATCCGGGTCGGCATCTTGCATTCCATGACCGGGACTCTGGCCATCAGCGCGCGCCCGGTGGTCGACGCCACTTTGCTGGCCATCGAGGAAATCAACGCACGAGGCGGACTCCTCGGGCGGCAGCTTGAACCGGTCATTGCCGATGGCACGTCGGACTCCGCCAACTTCGCGGCCGAAGCCGAGCGGCTCATTACGAAGGAAAACGTCAGCGTGGTCTTCGGTAGTTGGACCTCCTCCAGTCGCAAGGCGGTCGCACCGGTTTTTGAAAAGCACAAGCACCTGCTCTTTTATCCCGTGCAATACGAGGGCCTCGAGCAGTCGCCCAACATCGTTTACAACGGCGCCACGCCGAACCAGCAGGTCATGCCGGCGGTGAGCTACGCGCTGGCCAACTTCGGGCCGCGCGTTTTTCTCGTCGGCAGCGATTACGTTTTCCCGCGCACGGCCAATGCCATCATCCGCGACCAAGTCGCCGCGCTCGGCGGCGAGATCGTCGGCGAATTGTATCTCCCGCTCGGCGGGAAAAATGTCAGGCCGATGATCGAGGCCATCGTCGCGGCGAAGCCGGAGGTGATTCTCAATACGATCAACGGTGATTCGAACGTCGCTTTCTTCCGTGCCCTGCGTGAGGCAGGCGTCGCGCCCGACCGGCTCCCGGTCGTTTCGTTCAGTATCAGCGAAACCGAATTGCCCGAACTCGGCTCCGAAGCGATGGCCGGCAACTACGCGGCGTGGAATTATTTCCAGAGCGTCGACACGCCAGAGAACCGCACCTTCCTCGAGAGATTCCGCGCGCGCTACGGTGCGGACCGCGTGGTCTCCGACCCGCTCGAGGCGGCCTACTTCGGAGTCCTCCTCTGGGCCCAGGCGGTCCAGGCGGCCGCTTCGGTCGAGCCCGCGGCGGCTCTCGCAGAGATCCGCGGTCAAGGGATGCGCGCGCCGGGCGGCCTAGCTTACATCGACGGCCCGACGCAGCACACCTGGAAATACGCCCGCATCGGCCGAATTCGTCCCGACGGGCAATTTGACGTTGTCTGGTCCTCGGACAAACCGGTGCGTCCCATGCCGTTCCCGCTCTTCCGCACGCGCGCCGATTGGGAAAGCTGGCAGAACAATCTCTCCGGCTCGTGGGGCGGGAAGTGGGTGAATCCGCGGACGGAGGACGTGCCGTTGCCATGAAAAAATCCCGCCGCTCCCGCATTGCCACGCAGTTGCTCGTCTGGTTTTTGCTCCTGACGCTCGTGCCGCTCGTCATCGCGGCCTTTCTCACCACGCGCACCGCGCGGCAGCTTCTTAGCGAACAGATCGGAAACAACCTGCGGGTCATGGCCGACAATCTCGGCCGGCAAGTGGAAACCTTTCTCCGCGGGCAGGAGCGCGACCTGCTCGTCCTCGCCGCGAACCCCGGTACGGCCGAGGCCATCGACGCGTTTTCGGCCGCCTGGAAAAACGGCGCGCTCGACGAGAATACCCGCGCGTCCGCCGCCGCGCGCTTCGCGCCGTTCCTGCGCCGCGCCGCCGAGTCGATCGGCACCGATGATATCTACCTCATCGATCGGGATGGCCGGATTGTGTTTTCGACCGCGCGCGGTCCCGATTTCGGGGTCAAGATCGACGAGTCTCCGGTGGCCGGCACCACCCTGGGACGCACCGCGCAGTCCGCCCGCTTCACTTTGGGTCTCGGGCAGTCGGACTTTGACTTCTACGCACCCGACGCGCGGCCTGCCACTTTCATCGCCGTTCCGGTGTTGGCCGACGGCAAATATCGCGGTCTGGCCGTGTTGCAGATCGGCGCGGCGGAAATCAACCGCGTAATCAGCGACACCTCCGGTCTCGGTGCGACCGGCGAGATGGTCGTCGTGGCGGAGAGCGGCGGCGAACTTGTCGCCGTGGCGCCGACCCGCCATGACCCCGCGGCGGCGTTCCGTCTAAAAGTGCCGTCCGCAGGCCACTCTGCCGCGCTGCGCGCGAGCATGAAAGGACTGCCCGGATCCGGCCCGGACACCGATTACCGCGGCCAATCCGTGCTCGCCGTCTGGCAATACTTGCCCGCCCTCCGCTGGGGCGTGGTGGTCAAGATCGACACCGACGAAGCCTTCGCGCCCGTCGCCCTGCTGCGCGAACTCTCCCTCGCCATTGCGCTGATCAGCGGCGTGCTGGCCGCGTTGGCCGCCTGGTTGGTCGCGCGGTCGTTCTCGCGCCCCATCGAAGAACTGACCGCCGCCGCGTACGAAGTGGCTGGCGGTAACCTGCACCGCCGCGCCGAAGTGCGCAGCAACAACGAAATCGGCGACCTGGCCCGCGACTTCAACGCCATGACGGGTCAGCTCGGCGAGATGATCGCGACAATGGACGAGAAAGTGCGGCTGCGCACGGCCGAGTTGGCCGAGGCGCGCGACCAAGCCGAGGATGCCAACCGCACGAAAAGTGCGTTTTTGGCCAACATGAGCCACGAACTGCGCACGCCGATGAACGCCATCATCGGCTACAGCGAGATGCTCACCGAGGAAATGCAGGATCTCGGACAGGATGAATTCATCCCCGACCTCAAAAAAATCCACAGCGCCGGCAAGCACCTGCTCGGCCTGATCAACGACGTCCTTGACCTCTCGAAGATCGAGGCCGGCAAAATGACCGTCTATTGCGAGACGATCGATGTGGCCACCTTGGTGCGGGAGGTGGAATCGACCGTGCTCCCGCTGGTCAAAAAGAACGACAACCAGCTTGAGGTCGAACTCCCCGCCGCCGCCGGCACGATGCACAGCGACCTGACCAAAATCCGGCAGATGCTTTTCAACCTGCTGAGCAACGCGAGCAAGTTCACCGAGAAAGGCAAACTTCGGTTGGTCGTCACGCGCAGCGTGGAGAAGGGCGCCGACTGGTTGCGCTTCGCCGTGAGTGACAGCGGCATCGGGATGACACCGGAGCAGATGGGCCGCCTCTTCAAAGCCTTCAGTCAGGCCGACGCGTCCACCACGCGCAAATTCGGCGGCACCGGCCTCGGCCTCGCCATCAGTCGCGAATTCTGCCATCTCCTCGGCGGCGACATCACCGTGAGCAGTGTTCTCGGCGAAGGCTCCACCTTCACCATCGCGTTGCCCGCCGCGGCACCGCAGGAAGAAGTGCCCGCCGCCCCCGCCGCGACCGCACAAACGGGCGCGACCGGATCATCCGGCCGCCCGTCGCTCGTCGTCATCGACGACGATCCTTCCGTGCTCGACCTGATGAGCCGCTTCCTCACCAGGGAAGGTTTCGACGTCCACACCGCCGCCAACGGCCGCGAAGGACTCGAGCTGGCCAAGACCAAGAGCCCCGTGGCGATCACCACCGATGTGATGATGCCCGGCATGGACGGTTGGTCGGTCATCAACGCGCTCAAAGCCGATCCCGACACTGCGCATATCCCGATCATTCTTGTCACCATCACCGACAGCCGAGAAATGGGCGTCGCCCTCGGGGTCTTTGATTACCTGGCCAAGCCGGTCGACTGGAACCGCCTGCGCGGCATCCTCGACCGCATCGATCTCGGCGCGCACGGTCGCACCGTTCTCATCGTCGAGGACGATGAGGACGCCCGCGACCAACTGAGGCGCACCATGGTCAAGCAGGGATGGACCGTCCTGCTCGCCGGCGATGGTCAGGCCGCGCTCGATGCCGTGCGCGAGACCGAACCATCGCTCGTTCTGCTCGACCTCATGATGCCGCGCATGGACGGGTTCGAATTCCTCGACCATTTCCGCCGCGATCCGCGCTTCGGCCACACTCCGGTGATCGTCGTTACGGCGAAGGATCTCACCGACGAAGACCGCGCCCGCCTCAGCGGCCGCGTCCACTCGCTCATCACCAAGGACGGTTCCATCGTCAAAAAACTTCTCCCGCAGCTCCAAGCCTACCTCCCGCACCCCGCGGCAAAACCATCCTGAGGGTGCGCCGGGGCCGGAGCTTCGACAGAGTGAATAGGGCACTTTCCGGAAATTCCGGTTGCGCCAGTTCTCGGAGGGGCGACTCCGGGGGGGCGATCAGGCGGCCGTTGGTTAGCGGTCGGCGTCCGCCTCATCCGCGAGCAGCCGCGTCGCGAGGAAACCCGCGGGCGCGATCAGCATCGTCAGGAACAGGACGAGGATGAAGTTATCGAGCACTCCGGCGGTCACGGAAGGGTGTGGTCCGCCCACGGCGCGCGCGAGCCACGCGAGGGCCAGGGCGCCGCTGCCGTAGCGGAGGGTCGCGAGGTAGGCGCGGTTGCGCTGCTGCAACTGGTACTCGTCGATGTCCCGCTCCGGCGCGTGGGCGATGAAGCTGAGGTCCGAGAGGAAGACGAGCAGCGCGGCCGCGATGCCGCCGAGCAGGCAGACGCCGGACGCCACGAGGACGGCGGGCCGGTCGCCTTCGAGGAAGAACTTGAGCGTGAACCAGCCCCAGAGGCCGGTGAGGGCGAGCTGGAACAGCCGCCGCACGGTGCGCGGCGAGAGGCGAAGGTAAGCGGCGGAGCGGGCGGTCTTCATCGGGGGAAATCAGGAGCGGTCAGTTGCGGCCGATGCCGTAGCCGAGGAGGCCGGCGGCGAGCGCGAGGTGCGCGATCAGCCAGAGGCGCTGCCAGCGCGGGCGTTGGCCCCACGGCTGGTCCGGGTTGAAGGGATCGAAGATCAGCCCGATGCCGGCGGACCCGGCGGCGCTGACGGGATCGTCGCGCAGGAACACCTGGTAAGCCGCCAGCAGCAGGAAGAGGCCGTAAGCGAGGCGGTAGAAGAGCCGGAGGCCCGGCTGGGCGGTTTTCATGGCAAAGAAAGGTTCGGCCGCGAAAGCGGGTGCGCCCCGTCAGGTCCGCCGCAAGCGGCGCCAGAAATAGGCCGCGCAGGTCGCGGTGAAGGCGGCTAGGTAGAGACCGTAGCGGTGGACCGGCGGGGCCGCCCCCGTGGCGGCGAGGAGCTCCCAGCAGGTCGCCGTGAGGATGAAGGCCTGCAGCCCCACGAAGCTCGACCAGAGCTGATCGGAGATCTCGACCTCGTCGACGCGCCGAATCCAGATCGCGTTCAACCCGACCACCGCGGCCGCCAGCAGCGCGGCGCCCACCCAGGCGAGGGCGGGCGGCAGCCGCGGGAGCCAGTTTTCGCGCGCCAAGACCAGACCGATCCCGGCGACCAGCCCGAGGACGACCAGCAGGACTTGCGGGGTGGCGCGGCGGACTTCCTGGGCGCGGAGCTTGCGCTCGCCGCTGGCGGGCGCGGGTGGGGAGGACACAGCGTTCATCGGGCAGGGGGATTGGTGTCGTCGAAAATCTCCTCGATCGGCCGGCCGAAGAGCCGGGCGATGCGAAACGCGAGCGTGAGGGAGGGATCGTGCTTGCCCGTCTCGATCGCGTTCACCGCCTGCCGCGAGACCTCCAAGTGCCCCGCCAACTCGGCTTGGCTCCAGTTGCGCTCGGCGCGGAGGACTCGCAGGCGGTTTTGCATCCGGAGGGAGGAAGACGCGCTAACCTGACAGGATGTCAAGTATACTTTACTAATTTGGCACGGCGCACTCCGGTGAGGGGAGCGCGGGGCGAAGCCGGGACGGGTCTAGAAGCGGCCGTTGAGGCCGGCGGTGACGGAGGTGCCGGCGAAGAGCTTGAACTGCATGCGGTCCGGGATGCCGCGGTACGCGGATTGGGGCGCGTTGGTGAGGTTGTTGACGTCGAGCGAGAGGCTGAGCGCCGGGCGGACCTGGTAGCCGACGCCGGCGCTGAGGACGGTGCGGGCGGCGAGGTAGCGGCTGCGGGCGGGCTGGCCCTCGGTGAACTCGGTGATCGATTCGCCGGTGTGGTTGACGATCAGGCGGGAGGTGAAGCCGCGGTGGCGCCAGAAGAGGCTGGCGTTGGCGGTGCGCGGCACGAAGCCCTCGACGTCGCGGCCCTCGCGGCGGCCGCGGCCGCCGTAGTCACCGTGGGCGGCGAGCGCGGTGAGGTTGAGCGAGGCGCCGAGTCCGCGGAGAAGGCCCGGCAAGAAGGTGAACTGC
>JBEDEF010000412.1:0-5230 GCA_041175845.1 Verrucomicrobiota bacterium | reverse complement strand
CCACCGTCCCTTCCGCGCTTCCCCGCTCCGTCCTCGTCGTCGGCGCCGGTGGGCGCGAGCACGCCCTGGTGCGGGCCCTGCTCGCCTCGCCGGTCGCCCCCCGCGTGGCCGCGGCCCCGGGTAACGCCGGGATCGCCGCCGAGGTCCCCTGTTTCCCCGTGGCGGTGGATGACGTCCCCGGGTTGGTCGCGTTGACCCGGCGGGAGGGCTTCGGGTTCGTCGTGGTGGGCCCCGAGGTGCCCCTCGCGCTCGGTCTCGCGGACGCGCTGCGCGCGGCGGGCATCCCGGTCTACGGGCCCGGGGCGGACGGCGCCCGGCTGGAAGCCTCGAAGATATTCACGAAGGAAATTTTGCTTCGCCACCGGATTCCTACGGCGGCGGCCGCTTTCTTCGATGCGGTGGAGCCCGCCCTTGCTTACCTCCGCGCCCGACCCCTGCCGATTGTGATCAAGGCCGACGGCCTCGCGGCCGGCAAGGGGGTGGTCGTCGCGACCACGGCGGATGAAGCGGCGGCCGCGGTGCGCGGGATGCTTGCGGATGGCCGCTTTGGCGCGGCTGGTCGGCGCATTTTGATCGAGGACTGCCTGGTGGGCGAGGAGACGTCGATTCTAGTGGTGGTCGCCGGCCGGGATTACCTGATCCTGCCGACGTCCCAGGACCACAAACGGGTGGGGGACGGCGACACCGGGCCCAACACCGGCGGGATGGGAACCTATTCGCCCGCGGAGGTGGTCACCCCGGCCCTGCTCGCGCGGATCGACGCGGAGATTGTGCGGCCTTCGGTCACGGCCATTGCCGCCGAGGGCATCGATTACCGCGGCACGCTCTTCATCGGGATCATGCTCACGGCGGACGGCCCGCGCGTGATCGAGTATAATGCCCGCTTCGGCGATCCTGAGACGCAGGTGGTGCTCCCGCGCGTGGGCAACGACGTGCTCGCCCTACTTTGGGCGGCCAGCCACGGCTCCCTGGCGGGCCATCGGCTGGTCGAGCGGCCGGTTCACGCGCTTTGCGTGGTCGTGGCCGCGCGGGGGTACCCAGACGCCTTCCCGCGCGGCGACCCGATCTCCTTGCCGGAAACCCTGCCGGCCGGAGTGGGAATCCTACACGCCGGTACCGCGCGGGATGCGGCGGGCCGGCTGGTGACGGCGGGCGGCCGCGTCCTCGGGGTCGTGGCGGTGGCGCCCGACCTGCGGGCCGCGGCGGATGCCGCGTACGCGACTTGCGCGCGGATCGGGTGCGCGAGCAAGTATTACCGTCGCGACATCGGAGCCCGCCAACTCCAACGCGGATGAGCCTCGGGCACCTTGGGGGCGTCCTGATGGTGCTGCTCGGGCTAGTGGCGGCCCGTGCCGCTGCGCCCATCGACTTGGGCGAGGGTCTGGCCTACGTGCGGTTGAAGTCCTTACCCGCGGACCTGCCGGCCGCCTCTCGGGCGGGTCCGCTCGTGGCGGACCTGCGTTTCCTGCCCGCTACGGCCGAGCACGCCACGGCCTTTGCCGCGTGGCTGCGATTCCAGGCGCGCCCCGGCGTGCCGCTTCTGCTGGTGGCGAATCCCGAGACCGGCGAGGAACTCCGCCGCGTCCTGGCCGGCCCCCGGCCACCCGCCGTCGTACTGATCGGCGTACCCGGCCCGGGGTTCGCGCCCGACCTGACAGTGACGGCCTCCCGGGAGAACGATCGTCGGGCCTACGCCGCTGGGGAACAGGGGATAACGGTGGCAACGCTGCTGGCAGACCATCCCGGCAAGGTCCGGCAGGATGAACTCAGCCTGCGGCCGGGTGGCGAGGAGAGCCGGCCGCCAGTGCCTAGCGCGGGCGCGGACCCCGTCGAGCCGGTCATCGACGCGGCGCTCCAGCGGGCGCTCCACCTGCATCGCGCCTACCGCGCGCTCCGGGGCGGCTGAGGCCGCGCGCGGATTCCGCGCTTGGCGCGGGCCGGCGTTTGGGTTCCCTTCGCCGTGTGCCCGCTCCCGGTGAGATCCTCGTCGTCTGCACCGCCAACGTGTGCCGCAGCCCGATGGCCGCGGCGCTGCTGCAGCATGCGCTCGCCGCCGAGCCGGGGCCGTTGCAGGCCTGCCGGGTGGCGTCTGCCGGCGTGGTGGCGCGGGCGGGAGATCCGGTGACGCCCCACTCCGTCGCGGCCTTGCGCAAAGTGGGGCTCGACATCGCCGGGCACCGCAGCCGGCCCCTCACCCAGGCCATGATGGACGGCGCGCTGGCGGTGCTCTGCATGACTGAATCCCATCGTGAGATGATCCGGCTGCGAGCCGAGCCGGTGCCGCGGCACCTGTACCTGTTCCGCGAGTTCATCGCGGCGACTCCGGAGCGGGAGATCGGCGATCCCTTCGGCGGGTCGGCGGCGCTGTATGAGGCGGTCCGCGACGAGATGGTTGAGGCAATCCCCGGGCTGGTCCGGCGCTTGCGGGAGCTGGCCGGCTGAGGTTCGCGGGCGGATTGTCCGCCCGGGTTCATTTTTGGCTGGCGGCGCGCGCGGGGCGGCGCCGCAATCGCGTTCCCGTCGTTCACCTTTATGCCGCTCTCCGCCGATCCCCTCCGCCTCCTCGATCCCGAAGTCCACGCCGCGATCCGCGCTGAGCGGGCACGCCAGGAGAGTCACATCGAGCTCATCGCCTCTGAGAATTTCACTCTGCCGGCGGTGATGGAGGCCCAAGGCGGCGTACTCACAAACAAGTATGCCGAGGGTTACCCGGGCCGCCGCTGGTACGGCGGCTGCGAGCACGTGGATGTCGTGGAGACCCTCGCCATCGAGCGCGCGAAGCGCCTCTTCGGCGCAGAGCACGCCAACGTCCAGCCGCACTCGGGTTCCCAGGCCAATTTCGCGGTCTACACCTCCGTCCTCTCCCCCGGCGACAAACTGCTCGGGATGAACCTGAGCCACGGCGGGCACCTCACCCACGGCAATCCCGCGAACTTCTCCGGCAAGCTTTACCAGTTCTGTCAGTACGGAGTGCGCGAGGACAACGGCCTGATCGATTACGACGAACTCGCCCGCACCGCCGAGCGGGAGCGGCCCAAGATGATCACCGTGGGTGCCAGTGCCTATTCCCGGGTGATCGATTTCGCCCGGATGGGGGAGATCGCCCGCGGGGTCGGGGCGATGCTGTTCGCCGACATCGCGCACATCGCGGGCCTCGTCGCAGCCGGCGTTCACCCGTCCCCGGTGCCGCACGCAGACTTTGTCACCACCACCACCCACAAGACGCTGCGGGGCCCCCGCGGCGGCTTGATCCTGTGCCGCGCGGCGCACGCCAAGGCGGTGGACTCGGCCGTCTTCCCCGGCGGCCAGGGCGGTCCCTTGATGCACGTGATCGCGGCCAAGGCGGTCTGCTTCGGCGAATGCCTCAAGCCGGAGTTCCGCGCCTACGCCGAGCAGGTCGTACGCAACGCTCGTGCCCTCGCCGCCGCGATGCTGCGCCGAGGCTACAAGATTGTTTCTGCCGGAACCGATAACCACCTGATGCTGGTCGACCTGCGCCCGAAGTTCCCGGAGCTCACCGCGAAGAAAGCCCAGGAGACGCTCGATCTGGCCCACATCACCTGCAACAAGAACACGGTCCCGTTCGAGACGCGCAGTCCGTTCCAGGCCTCCGGCATCCGCCTCGGCACGCCGGCCATCACCAGCCGCGGTTTCACCGAGGCCGAGATGGACGAGGTGGCCGACTGCATCGACGCCGTCCTGGCCGCGACCGGCACGGCGGGGGAGGCCGCCGTGCTGGCGCAGGTGCGCACGCGGGTCGCCGCGCTCTCCGGCCGTCATCCGCTGCCGTACGCCTGACGGCACGTCGGTCCGGCCCGCGCCTCCTTTGTCGACCCCTGTCCCCCAGTCCGCTCCCGCGCCGGCCCGGCCGCTCTCCCTCGGCGTCATCTTCCTGACGCTCTACATCGATCTGGTTGGGTTCTCGGTCAGCTTCCCGCTCGGGCCGGACCTGATGGCGCATTACCTGGCCCGCGAGGGACAGGCGGGGCTGCTGGGGTGGCTGGTGGGCCAGAGCGATGCCTGGGCGCGCGCCCTAGGGATCGCGAGTTATGCGCCGGTGCTCTTCGGTGGCTTGCTGGCCTCGGTTTTTTCCCTGCTCCAGTTCGTGTTTGCGCCTTACTGGGGCGTCCTCAGCGACCGGCGCGGCCGCCGTCCGATTTTGCTCTTCACGGTCGCGGGCACGGCCGGCAGTTACTTCCTCTGGGCCGTCAGCGGCTCGTTCTGGCTCTTCTTTCTCTCGCGGGCGCTGGCCGGCGCCTTTGGCGGTAACCTGTCAGTTGCCACGGCGGCGGTCGCCGATGTCACCTCCCGCGCGGAGCGTTCCCGCGCGATGGGTTTGGTGGGGGCGGCGTTCGGGCTTGGTTTGCTGACCGGACCGATGCTGGGCGCCCTCTCGGTGCAGCTGAATCTGGTCGAGCACTTCCCGGGCTTGGCCGCTTGGGGGGTCAATCCGTTTTCGGTGCCCGCCCTGCTGGCGTTCGGGTTGTCGCTGCTGAACCTCGGGTGGATCGGGGTGCGCTTTCGCGAGACCCGGCCGGCGGGCGGCGCCGCCGCTGCCCCGGAGCCGCGCCTGCGCAACCCGGTGGCTGCGATCTTGGGCCTCGAGGACCCGGCGCTGCGCCGGACCAACCTGGTCGCCTTCGTCTTTGCAGTGGCGTTCGTCGCGATGGAGGTGACGGTGACTTTTCTGGCCGCCCAGCGCTTCGGTTACACGGCCCGCGATAACGGTTGGCTGCTCGCCTTCCTCGGTTTGTGCGCGATCGTCACGCAGGGCTATGTGGTGCGGAAGATGCTCCGGGTAATGGATGAACGGCGCGTCCTGCGGCTCGGTTTGTCGAGCGCGGCCGTTGGGCTGGTCGGGATCGGCCTGGCCGCCCAGCCGTGGCAACTCTACGCGGGGGTGGGGGTGTTGGTCTTCGGCTCGAGCCTGGTGAACCCCGCGACGACGGGCCTCATCTCGCTCTACGCAGGGGGCGGTGAACAAGGTCGGGTGCTGGGGATTTTTCGGTCCCTCGGGGCGCTGGCGCGGGCCTTCACCCCGCTGCTCGCGGGGGTAACCTTCTGGGTCAGCGGCGCGTTGTCCGTGTACCTTGCCGCGGCGGTGCTCGTTGGGCTGGCGCTGGCGTTGAGCCGCCGCCTCCCACCGCCGGTAAAATGACCTGGAGCGATGCACGCTGGCGGGCGCGCGGCGCGTGGCCCGCGCTGGTGCTGCTGCTGGGCGGCTGCACGC
>JBEDEF010000411.1:0-4671 GCA_041175845.1 Verrucomicrobiota bacterium | reverse complement strand
GGCGATCAACATCCTGGGGTCGCTCTTCTACGGTGTGGTGCTCGGGCTCTTTCTGGTTGCGTTCTTTGCCCGGCGGGTGGGCGGCACCGCGGTGTTCTGGGGGGCGATCGCGGCGCAGGTCCTGGTGTTGGTTCTCTACCAGGCGCTCAGCATCTCCTACCTCTGGTACAACCTGATCGGCTGCGGCGCGTGCTGCGGCCTGAGCTGGGCCCTTCAGGCTTGCCTGCCCGAGGGGCGGGAGCGCGCGGGATGAACGCGACGCCGGTCATCTGCCTAGGCCAGCAGCCCTGCGGCTTCTTCCCACGGCGTTTTCTCGGGGCGAAGCTGGCGGCCGCCCGTCGGCTGCAGGCGGAGCTCGGCGGCGAAATTGTCTTTTTCTACCACGACAGCGACCACGACCCGCGCGAGACGCAGACCCTCCTCCGCCACCGGCGCACCGGCGAACTGGCGACCCTCAACTTCGCGTTCGAAAACCGTCTCCAGCGCAAGTGGTCGCCGCTGCACCGCAAACGGGTGCCGGCCGGATGGCAGGCGGGGATGGTCCGGCAACTAGGCGCGTACGTGCAGCCGGAACCGCTCGCGGCGTTCAAGGCCGCGGACGGGGCAAATGTCGCGGACTTTTGCCTATCGGTCTACCGCGGACTTGGCCTGCTCGAAGGCATTCGGGTAGCGCGCTCCTCCGATCCGGTTTTCCGGCGAGCCGCTTGCGCGATCGACGACTACTTTGTGGACCTGCCCCATGACGGCGAGGTGGTGCGCGCGCGTCGCGTCACCGGTGGGTTCCGTCTGCACGAGGGCGGGCAGGCTTACGTCGACCTGCCCGACGCACCCTTCGGGGTGGAACAGGTTTCGCCGACGCGGGATACGCGCCTGCGCTGGATGCAGTCGGTAATCCGCTGCACGCATTATGTCGCGGGGGCGGGCGAACAAGCGTACTTGCGCCGCGAGGAGGCGCCTGAGATCACCTTCGTGCCCCGCGATGCCATCGACCGCCCGGAAGAAGCCCTCGTCTGAGCCCGCCCCGCTGCTTGCGCTGGGAGCGCACCCCGACGACGTAGAGTTCGGTTGCGGGGCGGTGCTGATCCAGGCGGCGCGCGCGGGTCGGCGGGTCCACGTGGTGGTCTGCACGCGGGGCGAGGCCGCCAGCCATGGCACCCCCGTGGTTCGCGCGCGCGAGGCCCGCCGCGCGGCCGCGCTGATGGGCGCGAGTTTCGAGTTCCTGATTTTGGGACGCGATGCGGCCCTGGAGGCCCGGCCCGCCGCGGCCCGCGCGCTCGCCGGGCTGATCCGCCGCCTGCGGCCGGAGCTCGTCCTCGCGCCGACCATCGAGGGGGCGCAACATCCCGACCACGTCGCGTTGGGACGAATCACGCGCGACGCAGCCCGCTTGGCGCGCTTCGGTGGACTGGCGGGTCTCCGCGGCGCGCCCCACGCCCTCGGGCAGCTCTTCCATTACGCGGTGACCCCCGAAGCCGAGCCCGCCGGCGGCGGTCGCATCGTGGTGGATGTTTCCGCGCCCGAGGTGATGGCCGCGTGGACGGCCGCGATGGCCGCGCATGCCTCGCAGTTGCGGACGCGGAACTACGTCGAGCTGCAGCTCGCCCGCGCGCGGGTGCTGGGCCTGCGGGCGGGCGTCGAGCACGCCCAGGCGCTGTTTCCCGCGAGTGCCCCGGTGGTTGCGGGACTGGACGGACTGACGCGCGCGATGCGCCGATTCTGAGATGGCCGCCGAGCGACCCCTGCGCATCGGCATCACCTGTTATCCGTCCGTCGGCGGAAGCGGGATCCTTGCCTCGGCGCTCGGGGAGGAACTGGCCCGGCGCGGCCACGCGGTCCACTTCATCAGCTACGAGCGGCCGTTCCGTCTCTCCGCCGCGATCCCGGGCATCCACTTCCACCCGGTCGTCATCAACGACTACGAGCTGTTTCGCTATCCGGATTACACGTTACCGTTGTCGGTGCGGATGGCGGAGGTATCCCGCGCGCACGCTCTCGACATCCTCCACGTGCACTACGCGGTGCCGCACGCGACCGCCGCGATTCTCGCGCGGGCGATGGCCGGGGCCGGGAGCGCGCCACGGGTGGTGACGACGCTGCACGGCACCGACACGACCCTGCTGGGCCGCGACCCGGGTTACGGGCCGGCGATTCGCCACGCGCTGCTGCAGTCGGACGCGGTGACGACGGTTTCGGCGTGGCTCCGGGACGAGACGCGGCGCCTGCTGGCGGTGGAGCGTCCGATCGACGTGATTCCGAATTTCTTCAGTCCGCGTCCGGTGACGCGGACTCGCGCGGATGTTCGCGCGGAGCTGGGCGTGGGGGAGGAGCCGCTGCTCGTGCATCTCTCGAACCTCCGTCCGGTGAAGCGCTTCGACTTACTCCTGGAGGCGCTGGCGCGGGTGCCGGCCGGTCGGCCGTGGAAGCTGCTGGTGTTGGCGGGCGGGGACTTCGGGGCGTATGCGCCGCAGGTGCGCCGGCTGGGATTGGAGTCGCGGGTGGTGGTGCGCGCCAACGTGTTTGACGTCGAGGATTACCTGCAGGCGGCTGACCTCGGTCTCTTTACCTCGGAGTCCGAGAGCTTTTGCCTCGGGTTGCTGGAGGCGATGTGGTTCGGCTGTCCGAGCGTGTCAACCGCGGTGGGCGGGATTCCCGAGGTGGTGGAGGACGGGCGCTCAGGCCTGCTGGTGACGGCGGCGGGGGCGGAGCCGCTGGCGGCGGCGGTTACGGGGTTGCTGGATGAGCCGGCGCGGCGGCGCCGGCTGGGCAGCGAGGCGCGGCGGCGGGCGGAGACGTTGTTCTCCGCGGGCGCGGTCGTTCCCGGATACGAAGCGCTTTACCGCCGGGTGCTGGCGACGTCGGCGGGACCCTCTTAGGCGCGGTGTGCTCGGGCCTCTTCGCTTCCACTCCGGCCTCGCCTCCGGGCGGTCTTCGGGATTTGCTCCCCACTTCAGTTATGCCCACCTACGAGTACGCCTGCCAGAAGTGCGCTCACACGTTCGAGCAGTTCCAGTCGATGCGCGACGACCCGCTGGTCCGTTGTCCGTCGTGCGGAAAAAAGAGCCTGAAGCGGCTGCTGGGCGGCGGCAGCGGCCTGATCTTCAAGGGCTCCGGCTTCTACATCACCGATTATCGGAAGGGCGGGGCGCCCAAGGCGGGCGAGAGCAAGGGCGGCGACGCGAAACCCGCGGCTCCGGCGAAGCCGGCGGGCGGAACCTCCTGATTCCCCGTGCGGGCGAAGCAGCCGTCAACGGCGGAGGCGGGTTGGAGCGGGGTAGCCTGGGCTGCGGTTGGTGCGATGGTGCTTGGATTGGTGCTGGCCGGAGGAGTGCTGGTACTGCGGCCAGTGCCTAGCGGGGAGGGCCCCGTGGCGGGTACGGCGCGGTACGTGGCGGGCTTGGTTGACGCCGAGCGGGCCCGGGAGGCGCCGGTGCGACGCGAATCCCTGCGCGCGGGACAGGATACGACCTTCACGGAGCCGGAACTGAACGCGCTGCTGGTGCGACCCCGGGACGGTGCGGCGCCCAATGTCCGACTCGCTGAGGGACGGATCCAGATGGCGCGGACGCTGGCATGGCCGGGCTTGCCGGCTGGTTCCCGCGTGTTGCTGCAGGCGCGGGCCGAACCGGTACGGGCCGGCGCCGGTTGGGCGCTGCAGGCGCGCGAGGTTTACTTGGGTGGGCTGGCGCTGCATCGTCTGCCGGTCGTTGGGGAGATGGCGTGGCGGGAGGCCTTGGAGCCGCTGTTGCCGCCGGAATTACGCCAGGCGTTGCCGGGGGCGCGGCAGTGGGAGCTCGCCGGGGCGACGCTCCGGCTGCGGCAGCCGTGAAACGCGGGCTCTGGTTCTTGCTCGGCCTCCTGGCCGGATTGCCTTTGCGCGGCGCTGCGCCGGTGCTGGCGGCCAGCCTGGCGGGCCGCTTTGAGGTGGCTTCGATGGATGCCGCCGTGGCCCATCGCGTGGCGGCCGCGGCGGAGGAAGGATGGCGGGTGCTGGCGACTCCGTTGGGCCTGCCGCCGGCGTTTCCCTCGCCGGTCTTTGTGCGGATCGTGCCGTCCGGCACTCCCGGCACGCCGCGGACCCACGAGGTCGCGGTCGAGCCCGGTGGGCTGGTGACGCTTTGGCTGGGGCCGCGCGCGCAGGAGGGGCGGAATCTGCGCGTGGCGCTCACGGACGCGCTCCTGCACCGCCTGGCAGTTACCCTGCACGGCGCGACGGTGCCGCCGGTCGTCGCCCCTTGGCTGGTGCTGGGAGCCGCCGGCTGGTGGGAGACCCGGGTCGACGGCGCCCGGCTGGATGCCCTGCGTGAGGCTTCGCGTAGGACGGCGCCCCCGGAGCTGGTTGGCCTGCTGGACGGCCCGCGGGGATCGTCTGGACCTGAGGGAGACGCGGCGGGCGCGACGTGGCTGTTCACCTTCCTGCTCTCCGAATCCAGCCGGGGCGGCGAATGGTGGCGATTGCTCGCGCGGCTGCTCGCCGGCGGTGACCCGCAGGCGATGCTGGCGCAGGCTTACGTCGGGCGTTTTGGGGGACCTGAGGACCGGGAGCTTTGGTGGCAAACCGGCTGGTACCATCACCTGCGGCAGAGAGTTCTGCCCGGGCTCGAGGCGGAGGAGGCGCGGGGCTTGCTGGCGGCGTGGGTGCGCTTCGTATTTGCCGACGAGGGCGGGGTGGAC
>JBEDEF010000410.1:0-3666 GCA_041175845.1 Verrucomicrobiota bacterium | reverse complement strand
AGCCTCTCCTGCTGCTCGGCCAAGTCTCGCCGCGCCTCCGCGAGGCGCCCGGCGAGTTCCGCGCGCCACACCAGCAACCGCGTCTCTTCCTGCCGCCCCGCCTCCACCCGCGCCCGCCGTTCACCCTCCCGGAGGGTCTCCTCGCCGACCAGCGTCCAGAGTAGCCGCGCGCCTACCGCGATCACGACGATGACCAGGGCCAGCCCCAGTCGCCGGCCAAGGGCGGCGGCCAACTGGAGCAGGAGCGCATGCATCCCGTATCTTCGGAGCGGCGGAGGCGGAATTCAACCCCCGGGCGCCGCCCACTTTAGGCCGTTTGCCACCCGCGCACAATCAGGCCACAATCTTCGCTCAACGCTCCCATGTCGAAGGCCGTCATCTCTTCACTCTACGATTCTGAAGTCTTCCGCATGGCCTGCCGCCAGTTCGACCAGGCCGCGGACGCGATCAATCTGCCGGATGCGATCCGGGATCGGACCAAATACCCCCGCCGTTGCCTGGCCGTCTCACTCCCGGTGCGCCGGCGCGACGGAAGCGTCACCGTTTTCGAGGGCTATCGCGTTCAGCACAACCTCTCCACCGGACCCTCCAAGGGCGGCATCCGCTTTCATCAGGACGTCACCCTCGGCGAAGTCGCTGCCCTCGCGATGTGGATGAGCTGGAAGACCTCCCTGGTCGGCCTGCCTTACGGCGGGGCCAAGGGCGGCGTGATCGTGGATCCGAACCAGCTGAGCGAGGGGGAACTGGAGCACCTTTCGCGGCGGTACATGCAGGAGATGGTAAACTTCGTCGGCCCGCAGGTCGACGTTCCCGCCCCGGACGTCGGCACCAACGAGAAGGTGATGGCCTGGATGATGGACACCTACTCCAACCACGTGGGCCACGTGGCCAGCGCGGTCGTCACCGGGAAGCCGCTCTCCCTCGGCGGCTCGCAGGGGCGGCGCGAGGCCACCGGCGCTGGCGTCGCCTACCTCACCCGGCGCTACCTCGAGGATCTCGGGCTACCCGTGACGCAGGCCACCGTCGCGATCCAGGGTTTCGGGAATGTCGGCAGCGAGACCGCGCTCGCCCTCGCGCGCGCCGGCGCCCGGATCATCGCCATTTCCGACTACACCGGCGGCATCCACAACCCGCGGGGCATCGACCTCCCGAAGGCCCTCGAGTACCTGCGTACCCAGCGCACGCTGCGGGATTTCGACGGCGGCGAGCCCGTGACGAACGAGGAGCTCCTCGAGCTCCCCTGCACGGTCCTCGCCCCTTGCGCCCTCGAGCGCGTGATCACCGCCGCCAACGCTCCTCGCCTCCGCTGCCGCCTGATCGCCGAGGGGGCCAATGGCCCCACCACTAACGAGGCCGATCGCATCCTCGAGGAGCGCGGCGACATCGAGCTGATCCCCGACGTGCTCTGCAATTCCGGCGGCGTGATTGTGTCCTACTTCGAGTGGTTGCAGAACCTTTCGAACTTCTACTGGGAGCGCGACGAGGTGCTGACCAAGCTCTTCGCGATGCTCGATCGCGCAAAGGAAGCGGTCGAGGCGCAGCGCCGAAAATTCAAGTTCAGCCGCCGCCTCGCTGCGCTCACCCTCGGCATCCAGCGGGTGGCTGATGCGAAGCAAAGCCGCGGCCTATTCCCCTGAATCACGTCCCGCCGCCGCTCAACCGGTCAGCGCGGCCGGGTTGAATACGGCGACCGCTCCGGGCCGGAGCCGGCGTAGCAAACCGACCATTTCCGCTCGCGGGAGCGCGACGCACCCCGCTGTGCCTCCACCCCGTTCGTCGCGCACATGCACGAAGATCGCGCTGCCGGCCCCCGGAACTACCGGGTCGAGATTGTAGTCCACCACGAGACCGAACTCGTAAAGGTCGTCGTCGCGGCGCATCCGCTCGGCGCTCCGGGCCGGATGGGGCGCCGTCACCCAACGGTTGTAATCGGGGGAATCCGGGTCGTCGACCCAACGGTCCACCGCGGTGCAGCGGCGGTAAGGCAGCATCGTGTCCGCCTGCGGCGCATAGCCGAAGGCGAGGCTGAGGCCGAAGATTCCCGAGGGGGACCGGCCGTCGCCCTCGCGTTTCGCACCGGGGGCGGCGAAACCCGCCCGTCCCGCGACCGCCTCGGTGCAGTCCCAGACCCGAGCCCAGCCGTCTGCCCGGTCCTCCCACAGACTCGCCCGCGCCGCCGGCAGGCAAGTCCCGGGCTCCGCGACCAACGCTTGCCGCACCCCGGCGGCGCGCAGGCGCGGGGCCCAGAGGTGGACGCCTGCCTCGGTCCCGGGGATCGTGTTCACGGCGCCACGGCCACGCGGCCGGGAATCCGGTGCACGGTGCCGGCGATCACCCGAATCACCTCGCGCCCGTCGGCTTCACGCAGCCGGCACGTCAACTCGATCACCTGCGCAGGCTCGAGGCCGGGGACGCCGAGCCGCACCACCCGTGGATCGTCCGTCCCCACCGCGGAGATCACGGGCCAGGCGCGCTCGTTCAGGCGGGGGCTGCCGTAGCTCGCGCTCCGCCGGAGGTCCCACGCGCGCACCGTGAAATCCACGGGAGCGATCGCGCCGGGTGGATCGCTGAAGGTCAGTTCCACGCCATCCGCCCGGATCCGCCAACCCACCGGCAGCAACGCGGGCCGGCCCGTCGGCCGTAGCCGGTAGAAGCCGCCCTCCTGCAGGGTCTGCGAGGTCGCCCATGCCGAGAGGCCCGCCAGGTAAAGGTCCCCCGAGCCGGGATGGAAGCGCGCCCGCATGATCCCGGTTGGGAAATCTGGCACCGGCAGCGCGCACACCGCCCCTTGGGGTTCACCGCCGCCCGGCTCACTGAAGAAAACCTCGATTCGGCCCACGCCATACGAGAGGTTCAAGTGCGTGCCGGCCCAGCGCTCCCACCCCCGGCCGGTAACCGCCACGAGTTCCGCCGGCGAGCGGTCGAACGCCTTGTCGATCCAGCAGACGGGCGGTGCCATCGCCGCATCGGACGCATCCGAGGGCGCCCCGTGGCTCCACTGATTCCCATAAAAGCGGCCGGGCACCACCCGGTTGATCCGGTTCATCGGCATCCAATGCCCCTCCTGATCAGTCACGTAAAAGCTGCCGTCTGGGTTGAGGCATACGCCGTTCGCCGCGCGGAAGCCGTTCGCGAGGATCTCCGTGCCGCGGCCGTCCGCGCTCACCTTGAGCAGCGTGCCGTGGTGGGGCACAAGGGCGGTCCGGGCGTGCCGCGCACTCTTGGCGTAGTAAAAGTTGCCCGCCGCGTCGGTCTGGAGCCCCATCGCGAACTCATGGAAGTGCTCCGTGACTTGATGGTCGCTGTTGAAGCTCTCTAGAAAGTCCGCCTCCCCATCACCATCGCGATCGTGCAGCCGCACCAACTGGTCCCGGCAGGTCACGAACACCTCGCCGTCGCGCACGCGCACCCCGAGCGGCTGGAAGAGGCCAGCCGCGATCCGCCGCCAACGCACGGTACCGGTCCCGGCTTCGAGGCCCGCCACGCGCCAGACGTCCCCGTCCCAGGTGCACACGAACGCCTCCGTCCCACCCGGCGCGAAGTCGAAGCCGCCCGGCCGCAGGCGGGCCCGCCACGGGTTTTCCACCGGCAGCGCCAACCGCTCCCACGCGAAGGCGCCACCCGCGGGACTGGCCACCACCGGCGCGGCCAACTCCTCCGGCCAGC
>JBEDEF010000409.1:0-2672 GCA_041175845.1 Verrucomicrobiota bacterium | reverse complement strand
CCCGAACACGCCCGAAAAGGTGAAGCGCACGTGATCGACCTGGCTGGTGCTCAGCGCCGCGCGGTGCCGGATGGCCGCGTCGCGGACGGCCTCCATCTCGCCGCGGCGCCGCCGGGCCTCCTCCGCGTCCGCCAGCGGGCCGAACAGGCAGGTGAGATTCTCATGCCGGTAGCGCACGTACCATCCCTCATCGCTGGGACCCAGTCCCGTGATGTTGATGCCGCCGTGCCGCTGGCGGAATTCGTCGGCGGGCAAAGTCCACAGGTCCTCGATGGCCGAGACCGGGTAGATCAGCGTCGTGGCCCAACCGCTGGCGGAACACACGGCACAAACCAGCAGGCCGAGGAGGGAGCGTAGGGTCGGCATCGCCGGAAACATCACAAGCCCGAGGGGATAACGCGGCCCTTCTCGGTCCGATTGGGGCCGCCCTTGTTCACCGGCCCCTTCCCACCCGTGCCGGTGCCCTTTTCGTAGTCCTGCGTGTTTACATTCGCGACCTGCTGGGCGCCCACAACGCCAGCGTTACGCGGCTGCTGAGGAATGCGCATCGCCTGATCCCCAATGGCCATGGCAGTGGGTCGAGAGGGTCCCTGGCCGTCCGGGGCCGGCGCGGCCGCGTCGCCTTTCAGCTCCGCCACCTGAATGCCCTGAGCCTGGTTCCCGGATCCCGCCGCGGGTTTCTCCGCCTCCTGCGCCGCCGATCCGCCCCCCTGCTTCGCCTCAGGCTGGCCCTGACCGCCCGGCCTGCCTGGCGAGCGCCCGGTACCCTCGGCGGCCGCCTCGTTCCCGCGCGGCTCCGGAGGCTGGCTGGCGCCCCCGACTCTGTCGGTGCGAGCCTGCTCATCGCCCGGCAGTTCAAAGTCCCCGATCATCCCGATGGCGGAACGTTTTTCCGGCGCGTGCGCGGAGCCGTCCAGGAGCGCGGGGTCTGGCAAGACCCCTCGGTTCCCCGCCGTCGCCCGAGCTGGACCGGGGCGCGAAGCAACGCCCACTTCCGCCGCCGGCAGCAGCACCCAACCGGCGCAACAGCAACCCAAGCCCAAGATCCACCGGCATCGCGCGGCCGTCATTTCTGGTCTGAGGGAACGTTACAGATCACCGTCACCAGCGGCGGGGGCGTGCCCGCCCGGACCTGCAACAGCAGGTTAACGTCGCGGTAACCCTTGCGCCGGCCGATCACCTCATAGTCGCCAGGCAGGATGCGCATCACCTCGGAGTCGAACTTCTGGGGGGCTTTGAAATTCGTGATCTGAACCCACGTGCTGCCGTCGGACTTGAAGGTGACCTCCACGGCCTTGTTCTGCTCCATCAACTGCGCGTGCAATTGCTGCACGCGGTCACTGTTGACGAGATAGGCGGGTTTGACGGCCATCGCCTCGTTGAAACGGCGGATCGCACCCTGGAAATCCGCGCGATTGGCCAACTGTTCCGCCGCCTCAATATACTTCTGATACTGCAGGAGCGCGCGGATGATTGTGCCGACCCGAGTATAGCCTTCTTTCGCCTCGGCGTGATCGGCGTCTAGCTTCAGCGTCTCGTTGTAGGCTTCCCGGGCCTCTGGCCACTGGTAGGTCTTCTCGTAGTCGAAGGCCTTGGCGAGCGCCTTTTGCACCGCCTCCTGGTGCGCATTAGCACGGGCCGACTTCAGCTGCGCCTGCACCTCCGTGTGCTGTGGATTCACCTTCAGGGCGTTCTGCAGCTCGGTAATCGCCCGGTTCCAATCCCGGGCTTGGATCGCCTCTTCCGCGGCCGCCTTGGCGGAGGCGAAGCGCGTCTCCTTCTCCAGACGGGCCGCACGCGATTGCCCTTCCTGGGCTGCGGCCGAGAATCCATCCAGCGCGAAGGCCTGTTTGTACGCCTCGGCCGCCTCCTTGAACAGCTTCTGCTGTTCCTGCCGCGCGCCCTGCTGGAGCAGGGCGTGGACACGGTCGATGTTTTCGGCGCGCTTCAGCCCCTGCAGTGCGGCCTCCAGTCCCGGGGACTTGGCGAGCGCCTGCTCGAACGCCTGGCGGGCGGCGGCCTTTTCGCCTGCGGCCAGGGCCCGCTGGCCGTCGAACAGGCGGGCTTTCACGAAGGCGGCAAGGGCCTCCTCCGCACGCTTGAGCTGCGCGAAGCCCGCATCGAACTGCTTTTTCGCCCCGGCAAAGTTGCCATCGGCGAGGAGCTTGCTGCCAGCGCCGGCCGCCTCGAAGGCGGCCTCCAGCGCGCCCGGCGCGAGGCTGCGGGCCAGCTCGAGTTCCTTGCTGCGGAGGAGGATCGAGTCGTATCCCTGCCGCGCCTCACCCTTGACCTTCACGTTGCGGGTGAAGGATTCGATCTCGGGGTTCAGCGCCTCAAATACGGCGAAAGCGCGACCGAAATCCCGGTTGCGCAGCAGCGCCTCTCCCTGGGTGAAGAGCCGCTCCATCGTGATCAACTGTTCGATCTGGGAAGGGTGATCGGCCGGGACCCGCCGGAGTTCCTTCAGCGCCTTGCCCGCCAACTCGAACGACTGCTCGGCCTTGGCCTGACTGATGAACGCGGAACTCGCTTCGGCGATCGACGGCGCGCCGGCCGCGGGTGGCGGTGCCGGGGCAAAGACCTCCGGCCCAAGAACTAATTTCAAACCTCGGATGACCAACCCAGCCGCCAACAGGAGGCTTAAGGTCCCGCCTAACGTCCAGGCGATCAAC
>JBEDEF010000408.1:0-7228 GCA_041175845.1 Verrucomicrobiota bacterium | reverse complement strand
GACGGCGACAAGAAGCGCTACCTCGGCAAGGGCACCCAGAAGGCGGTCGCCAACGTGAAGGCGAAGATCGCCCCCGCCCTCATCGGTCACGACGCCTGCGACCAGGTCGGCATCGACCACGCGATGCTCAAGCTCGACGGCACCCCCACCAAGGCGAAGCTCGGTGCCAACGCGATCCTCGGCGTCTCGCTCGCTACTGCCCACGCGGCGGCCCGCGCCCTCGGCCAGCCCCTCTATAAGTATATCGGCGGCCCCAACGCCAAGGTCTTGCCGGTGCCGATGATGAACATCATGAACGGGGGCGCGCACTCGGACGCGCCGATCGACTTCCAGGAGTTCATGATCATGCCGACCGGCGCCCGCTCCTTCTCGGAAGGCCTGCGGATGGGCTGCGAGGTCTTTCACTCGCTGAAGAAGGTCCTTAAGGAAAAGGGCCTCGCCACCGCCGTCGGCGACGAGGGCGGGTTCGCCCCGAAGCTGGAGTCCACCGAGGCGGCGCTCGACGCGATCGCCCTCGCGGTGAAGGGCGCCGGCTACAAGCTCGGCCGCGACATTCATCTCGCCCTCGATGTCGCCGCCTCCGAATTCTACGTGAAGGAAAAGAAGGCTTACGTCTTTAAGAAGTCCTCCGGCGAGGTCCTCTCGGGCAATCAGATGGTCGAGTTCTACCGCCGCCTCACCGCCAAGTACCCGATCATCTCGATCGAGGACGGCTGCGCCGAAGGCGATTGGGACACGTGGAAGAAGCTCACGGACGCCATTGGCGACCGGGTCCAGCTGGTCGGCGACGACCTCTTCGTCACGAACACCCAGTTCCTCAAGCGGGGCATCGAGACGGGCACGGCTAATTCCATCCTCGTCAAGGTGAACCAGATCGGCTCGCTCACCGAGACGCTCGACGCCGTCGAGATGGCCAAGGAGGCCCGCTACACCGCCGTGATCAGCCACCGCTCGGGCGAGACCGAAGACGTGACCATCGCGGACATCGCCGTGGCGACCAACGCGGGCCAGATTAAGACCGGCTCGCTCTGCCGCACCGACCGCGTCGCAAAGTACAACCAGCTCCTTCGGATCGAGGAGGAACTCGGCGCCAGCGCGATCTACGGCGGCAAGATGCTCAAGGGACTCTGAGCCCGCGAGCTTAGCGCGGGTCTGGCGCAGTCGCCGGCCCGCGCTCCCGCTCACCGCGGAAACCCCGGCCACCCCTCGACACGGCGGGTCGCCGGGGCTAGTTTGCCCGATGAAAACGATGATGGCCCTGTTCCCCCTGCTTCTGCTCGCCGCGGGGCCCGTCCTCACCGGCGCGGAGGAGCCCGCCCCGAAGTCCACGGCCAAGGAGGCCCTCCGGGCGCGGATGGCGGAAGGCGCCCGCGTGACGCCGCCGCCGGCCCCCAAGGCGACCACCGGTCCGGCGAAGGCCGCGACGACTGCTCCGACGGAGAATGCCGCGCCCGCCTCCGCCAGCCCGGCGACGGCAGCCCCGGCCGCGCCCTCCGCCGAGTCGCCCGCGATGCTCCCGCAGGTCGAGGTGCGCAAGGGCAAATTCTCGGAGCGCGACTACCGTCTCGCCCAGGAACTCAACCAGCAGGAACAGGCGATCGAGCGCGAGCGCCGCAACCTGAAGACCACCGAAACCGACCGGGCGCTCAACGACGCCCAGGTGAGCAGGACCCTCTCCATTTTCGGCGGCAACTCGGCCGCGTTCCGCCAAAGGGTCGCGTCCGAGCGGGTCGAACTGCTCGAGGCGGAAAAGGATATCATCGAACAGATCGCCATCGCCCAGCAGCCGGAGGAGAAGAAGGCGTTGCAGCGCCAGTTGGACGAACTGCGCGCGATGCGCCGGCAACTGGACCAGAGCCTGCGCTGAACGGGGCGTCCGCCGCCGGACGCTATTCCGCCCGCAGCAGGTAGCCGCGCAGGTATTCACTCTCCGGCATCGTCGCCAGAACGGGGTGATCGGTGGGCTGGTGCGCCCACTCGACGACCCGCAGGCGCCGCCGGGAATCGGCCGCCACCTCCGCCAGCACGTGCCGCAGCTCGGCATCCTGCATGTGGTGGGAACAGGTGTAGGTCGCCAGGAGGCCGCCGGGAACGAGCCGCTTCACCGCCCGCAGGTTGATTTCCTTGTAGCCGCGCAGGGCGCCCTCGAGCGCGGAGCGCGACTTCGCGAAGGGCGGCGGATCGAGGATGATCACGTCCCACAACGGCTCGATGCCCCGCGCCGGATCGTTGAACCAATCAAACACGTTGGCCGTCTGGAACTCGGCCCGCAGCCCGTTGCGCTCGGCATTGCGCCGCGCCGCCGCCACCGCGTCCTCCGCACTGTCGAGCCCCAGCACCTCCACCGCCCCGGCGCGCGCGGCGTGCAGCGCGAAGGCGCCCTGGTTGCAGAACGCATCCAGGACCCGCGCCCCCGCGCAATGGCGAGCCACCCCCGGGTGCTGGAACCGCTGATCGAGATAAAATCCCGTCTTCTGGCCCGCCTGCAGGTCGAGCCAGTACTCCAACCCGCCGATGCGCATCCAGCGTGCTTCCCACGGCCGGCCGGAGTGGGTCCGCACCTCCAGCGGGAGGCCCTCCAGTCGGCGGATCGAGGCATCGTTCCGGAAAATCACCTCCGCCGGTCGCAGCAGTTCCATCAGCAGGTCGCCGATCAGCGCCGCGCGCCGTTCCATCGCCAGGGTCTGGAGCTGCACCACCAAGGTGTCCTCAAACTGATCCACCACCACGCCGGGCAGGTCGTCCGACTCGCTCCAGACCAGACGCCTCGCGGCCTCGGGAGCCCGCCGGCCGATCGCCCGCGTCAGGGCCCCGCGCAGGTAGTCGGCGTCCAGCGCCACCCGGTCCCGGCTCAGCCGCCGCCAGACGATCTGGGAGCGGGAGTTGTGGATCCCGGTGCCGATGAAACGCCCGGTCCGATCCCGGCACTCGACGACCTCGCCGTCGAACTCCGGCGCGAGCGGGGCCTCCACCTCATTGGTGAAGACCCACGGATGCCCCTGCAGGGCCCGCGGACGGACGTTCGGACGGAGCTTGAGGAAGGGCGGGACGGACACCCGGCGGAAGATGCGGGCTTCCGCCCGCGGCGCCACTCAAATGCGCTCCAGGCGCAGCTCCAGCGAGTCGAAGCCGAGCGGACGATCATACCCCGCCTCCCGCTCCACCCGCTCCCGCGCCGCGACCACCGTCACGCGGCGCACGCGTTCGCAGCATAAGCGCAGCAGCGTCCGGAGGATGAGCCGGGCGTGCGGGGCGCCGAGACAGAGGTGGGGGCCGAAACCGAAGGACAGGTGCGGGTTGGGTTTGCGGTCGAGCTTCACGCGCTCCGGCTCCGGAAAGGCCGCCGGATCGAAGTTCGCCGAGGCCCAGCAGAGGGAGATGCGTTCCCCTGGCGGTACCTTTACTCCGTGCACTTCGGCCCCGGCAGGGCACACCCGACCGATGTGGGTCAGGGGCATAAAGACCCGGAAGAACTCCTCCGCGGCGTGCACGATGCGGCGCGGGTCCGCGCGCAGAAACTCGAGGTCCTCGGGCCGTGCCGCCAAGTGCGCGAGGGCGCAGCAGATCGTGTGGATGATGGTGTCTCGGCCGCCCGCAAAGGCGAGATTGGCGAACCCCATCTGCTCGTCCCGCGTCAACGGCCGCCCGCGAAACCGGGCGGTGGCCAGCGCGCTGAAGAAGTCCGCGCCGGGCCGGCGCTCCGCCTCGTCGAACTTCCGCGTCAGATAATCCTCCAGCACCGTGCCCTGCTTGAACTCGCCGCCGGTGACCTTGAACACGTGGATCCCCCAGCCGATCCAGATCTCGGCCTCCGTCTCGGGCACGTTGAGCAGGTGCGTCAGCGCACGGGACTGCACGGGCAGCGCGAAGCCGTGCACGACCTCGGTCGGATGCCCCGCCAGCAACGGCTCCAGCTCCCGCGCCATCAGAGCTTCCACCCGGGCGATCACCGTGGGGTCCTTCGCCCGGTCAAAGAAAGGCTCCACGAGCGCCCGGTACTCCCCGTGCTCCGGCGGGTTGGTCTCAATCGGCAATTGCCGCATCGAGCGAACCGCCTCCTCCGAGGGAATCGGCACCCGAAACGGCGCGTCCGACGAAAATCGCTCCCAGTCGCGCGCCGCCGCCCGGACGTCGGCGTGGCGCAGGAGCATCGTGATTTCCTCCCCGTGGAACGGGCAACGGAGGACCCCGCGGGACTCGCGGGCGTCGCGGAAGGGATCGGCGGGGGCGGACATCGGCGGGACGCTGCGAGCAGGAGCCGCCCGCGCGGGCGGGTCAAACCGCGAACGCGCCCATTTTCCGCTTCCCTGCACCGGCGCCCGGCCGTTTGCTCCACCCCTCCCGTCCCTTGACTCCCGCCGCCGAAATCGCCCGCCGCCGCACCTTCGCGATCATCTCGCACCCGGACGCGGGCAAGACCACGCTGACCGAGAAGTTCCTCCTGTACGGGAACGCCATCCACCTCGCGGGCACGGTGACGGCGCGCAAGAACCAGCGGGCCACCACCTCGGACTGGATGGAACTGGAGAAACAGCGCGGGATCTCGATCAGTTCGACGGTGCTCCAGTTCGACTACGCCGGATTCGCGGTCAACCTCCTCGACACCCCGGGCCACAAGGACTTTTCGGAGGACACCTACCGGGTGCTGACGGCCGTCGACGCGGCGCTGATGGTGATCGACGCGGCCAAGGGCGT
Organism: Verrucomicrobiota bacterium; assembly: GCA_041175845.1. Classification (GTDB taxonomy): domain Bacteria; phylum Verrucomicrobiota; class Verrucomicrobiia; order Opitutales; family Opitutaceae; genus ER46. Next base: position 2,533 of record JBEDEF010000408.1, on the reverse strand, counting down.
GGAGGCGCAGACACGCAAGCTGTTCGAGGTCTGCCGGCGCCGTGGCGTCCCGATCTTCACGTTCATGAACAAGTGCGACCGGCCCACGCGTAACGCGCTGGAGCTGCTCGACGAACTGGAGACGGTGCTCGGCCTGCAGTGCTCGCCGGTCATCTGGCCCCTCGGCAACGGCCCGGGCTTCCGCGGGGTCTTCGACCGCCGCTCGCGTGAGGTGCACCTGTTCGAGCGCGTCCCGGGCGGCAAGTTCCGGGCCCCGGTCAACGTGGCCTCCCTCGAGGATCCGCTGGTCCGGGAACGTCTCGACGACTACACGTACGGGGAGGTCACGGAACAGTTGGCGATGCTCGATGGCGCCGGCACCCCCCTCGACCTCGCGGCGATTCGCGCCGGACGACAGACTCCGGTCTATTTCGGCAGCGCGGTGAACAACTTCGGCATCGAGCTGCTCCTCAACGGCTTTCTCCACGATTCAGTACCCCCGGCCCCGCGCTCCAGCGCCCGTCCGACCGGCGACGGAGCCCCCGTCGTGGAGCGCACCGTGGTTCCCGTTGAGTCGCCCCGCTTCTCCGGCTTCGTCTTCAAGATCCAGGCGAACATGGACCCGAAGCACCGCGACCGCATCGCGTTCCTTCGGGTCTGCTCGGGCAAGTTCGAGCGCGACATGCTCGTCACCCACCAGCGCACCGGCCGCACCGTCCGCCTGTCGTCCTCGCACAAGCTCTTCGGGCAGGAACGGGAGACCGTCGACGAGGCCTGGCCGGGCGACGTCATCGGCCTCGTCGGCCACAGCGACTTCGGGATCGGGGACACGTTGACGGAGGACAAGGGCATCACCTTTGACGAGATCCCGCGCTTCCCGCCCGAGGTCTTCACCTACATCTCGAATCCCAACGCCGGGGACGCGAAGAAGTACCGCGCCGGCCTGGAGCAACTGCTGCAGGAGGGCGTCGTCCAGGCCTTCAACGCCCGCAACGCGCCGCCCGGCTCCACCCTGCTTGCCGCCGTCGGCCCCCTCCAGTTCGAGGTCGTCCAATGGCGCCTCCAAAGCGAGTACGGCGCCGAATCCCGCCTCGCGCCCACCCCCTGGACCCTGCTCCGCTGGATCGAGCCGCATCCCAGCCTCGCGCAGCCGGGGATGCTGGTGACGGCCAGCGGCGTGAGCTTCGGGACCGACAAGCTGGACCAGCCGATCGTGCTTTTCCCCTCGGAGTGGACCCTCCGCTACTTCCAGGAAAAGAACCCGGACTTGCGACTGCACGAACTGCCGCTGGAGCAGACGCGTTGACCCGCACAAGCGGAGCTCAATCCAGCAGTCTCGCCCGCACTAGCGCATAAGCCTCGGCCGGCGACGCGACGTCACGCCAGCAAACCGCGGTCACCGCGGGAGCGATCGTCCGCTGGTGCCGGATGAGCACCGTCTCGACGCCACCGGCGTGGCCGCCAAGGACATCCACATCCGCGTCGCCGACCAGCAGCACCTCCTCGGGGGCGCACCCCAAACGGCCGACCAAGTCGAGCAGGCCCTCGGGGTCCGGCTTGTGCGTCCGGAGATCGTCGCCACAGACCACCGCGTCGACCAGTTCATCCAAGCGGTGCGCCGCCATCAGGGTGCGGGTGGAGGCCCGATCCCGGCCCGTCCAGATCCCGGTGGGAATGCCCCGCGCCCGAATTTCGCGGAGGGTCTCCGCCGCCCCGGCGTAAGGCTGGATCAGGTGGTGGTTGCGGTGATGGAAGGCCACCATGCGCCGCAGCGCCTCGGGCACGTGGCTCGGAGCTGGTAGCAGATCCGCCAAAAATCGCTCCGGCGGACCACCGAGGCGGGCGAAGATATCCATCGTCGGCGATCCCCCGAAGGGTTCGAGCGCGTGGCGGATGGCCTCCAGCACGAGCGGGAGGCTGTCGAGCAGCGTACCGTCCAGATCGAAGACAACGGCCCGCTTGGGCCGGATCATGGCGCTCATTCGACCGGCAGGATCAGGGCGGCGGCGGGCGGTGCCCACGCCTCGGCCAGCGACGCCGGCACAAAGGCCCCGGGCGGCACGGGCAGGTTGAGGGCGGCCGCCGTGACCTGGAACCGGGTCTTGTCCCGGGTGACCTCGTTGCGGTAATCCGCCTGCCGGGGGACATACTGCTCGCCGACCTTCTTGAGGCTCACGAGGTAGAAAGTCTTCAGGACGCCGCCGCTGGCCGCGACTAGTTCGGTCTGCATCAGGGCATTGAACTGGGTGTCGAGGTAGGCCCGGGCGGCGGCGAACCCTCCGCCCTGCTCGAGGAAGCCGGGCGGCGCCTTGAAGAGATAGGAATAGGCGGGGCGGCCGAAGGCGCGGGCGAGTTTTTCCAAGTGCGCTTCCGGCCAGTACAAGAAAGGCATCTGCAGATCAAACGCGGAGACCTCGACCCCGGGGAACAGCGGCGCCACAGCCCCCGCCGGGGACAATTGCTCGACCTGGCTCCCCACCCAGCGCCAGACGCCACCCTCCACCCCGTTCCGCAGGATCAGCCGGCGCACTCCGCCTTGGCCGTCCTCGACCTC
>JBEDEF010000407.1:0-4561 GCA_041175845.1 Verrucomicrobiota bacterium | reverse complement strand
CGCCGCGGCCCAACGTCCTCGTCCTCGCGGCCGACGACCTCCGGACGGACCTCGGCGCCTACGGCCACCCGGAGGCCCGCACGCCCCACCTCGACGCGCTCGCGCAGCGCGGCGTCCGCTTCACCCGCGCTTATTGCCAGCAGGCGGTCTGCAACCCGTCGCGCGCCTCCGTCCTCACCGGACGGCGGCCCGACACCCTCCGCGTCTGGGACCTGCGCCGGCACTTTCGCGAGACGCTGCCGGACGTGGTCACCCTGCCGCAGCACTTCCGGCTCCATGGCTACACCACGGTGGGCCTCGGCAAGCTCTTCCACAACGAATCGGGTGCGAAGCCGTCGTTCCCGTTCAGCGACCCGCCCTCGTGGTCCGAGCCGCCCCGCTTCGCCGACGGCCCCCACTGGGCGGATTGGGTCTGGCCTGCCGACGCGGCCGCGCCCCGGGCCAAGGGCGCGGCCGTGCAGTGCCTCGACGTGCCCGACGAGGCCTACCTCGACGGCCGCATCGCCGCCGCCGCGGTGGCGCGCCTCCGGGAACTCGCCGCGCGGCCGGAACCGTTCTTCCTCGGGGTCGGTTTTTGGAAGCCGCACCTCCCGTTCAACGCGCCTCGCCGGTACTGGGACCTGTACGATCGCGCCCGCCTCGCCGCGCCCGCGCCCGCCGCCGCACCCGCCGGCGCCCCGGCCCTCGCGGGTCTTCCCGGTACGGAGCTTCGCGGCTACGCCGGCATCCCGAAGGATGGACCGCTCCCGCCCGCGCTCGTGGCCGAGCTCCGCCACGGATACCTCGCCGCGGTGAGTTTTCTCGACGCGCAGGTGGGTCGCGTGCTCGCCGAGCTCGGGCGCCTCGGGCTCGCTGAGCGGACGATCGTGGTCTTCTGGAGCGACCACGGCTTCCACCTCGGTGAACACGCGCTCTGGGGCAAGACGAGCAACTTCGAGCTCGACGCCCGCGTGCCGCTGCTGATCGCCGCCCCCGGGGTCGCCCGCCCCGGTGGCGCCGCCGCTGGCCTGGCCGAGTTACTCGATCTTTACCCGACGCTCGCGGAACTGTGCGGACTGCCCGCGCCACCGGGACTGAGGGTCGCAGCCTCATCCCGCAATTGCGCGATCCTGCGGCGCCGGGAGCCCGCTTCGCCGCGTCCCAGCACCCGCGCCCCTCCTACGGCCGGGCGACCCACATGGGGCGCGCGCTCCGCGATGACCGGCACCGCTACGTCGAGTGGCGCGAGCTCGCGACCGGCGCCCTGACCGCCCGCGAACTCTATGATCACGCCGTGGATCCGGCCGAAACGCGCAACCTCGCCGCGGCTCCCGCGCTGGCCCCCGTCGTGGCCGTCTTCGCTGCCGAGCTCGCCCGGCGCGCGGCGTCCTCCCCCTGATTCCGATGCCCCGTCTGCTACTCCTCGCCTCCACGTTCTTCGCCCTGTGCCTGACGGCCGCTCTGCCGCTTGCCGCGGCCGACCCGGCGCGTCCGAACATCCTCCTCGTGCTGGCGGACAACTGGGGCTGGCCGCACGCTGGTGCCCTCGGTGACCCGGTCGCCCGCACCCCGGTTTTCGACCGCGTGGCCCGCGAGGGCGTGGTCTTCCAGCACGCGTTCTGCCCGGTACCATCCTGCTCCCCGACCCGCGCGAGCCTCCTGACCGGCCGCGCGGCCCACCAGTTGGCGGACGCCGCGAGTCTCTGGAGCCGCTTTGACCGGAGCCTGGTTGTCTTCACCGACCTACTCGCTCGTGGTGGCTACGAGGTGGGGTTCACCGGCAAGGGCTGGAGCCCCGGTAATTTCCGGGACTCTGGCTGGCCCGCCAACCCCGTTGGCCCCGAGCACGCGGACCTCGCCACCTTCCTCCGCGGGCGCGACCGTTCCCGTCCCTTCTTCTTCTGGCTCGGCAACACCGACACCGCCCGGCACCGCTGGCGCTACGATCCCGCCGACCACGCCGGCCTCGATGCCTCCCGCCTCGTCGTCCCGCCCCAGTTCCCGGACGATCCGATCACCCGCTCCACGCTGCTCGCTTACTACGCCAGCGTGGGCCGGATGGACGCGGCGGTCGGCGCCGACCTCGCCCGCCTTGAGGCCGCCGGCCTGCTGGAGGACACGGTCGTCATCTACACCAGCGACAATGGCTGGCAGATGCCCCGCGGCCTCGCGAATTGCTACGACACGGGGACGCGCGTCCCCTTCGCGGTCCGCTGGGGCCGGCGGTTGGCCGCGGGCAAGGTGCGGCCGGAATTTGTCAGCCTCACGGACCTCGCGCCCACCGTCCTGGAACTCGCGGGCCTGCCGGTGCAGCCGGAGATGACCGGCCGCGGCTTCGCCGACCTGATCCTCAACCGCTCGGACGCGGTGCGGCGCGACGCGGTCTTCCTCGAGCGGGAGCGGCACGCGAACGTCCGCCGCGGGGACCTCAGTTACCCGGTGCGGGGCATCCGCACCCGCGATCATCTCTACCTCTGGAACCTACGGCCGGACCGTTGGCCCGCCGGCGATCCGGACCTTTACCACTCGGTGGGCCCGTACGGGGACGTCGATCTTTCGCCGTTGAAGGACCTCCTCGTCCAGGGCGCGGCCCGCCCCGAACTCGCGTCCTTCCGCGCGTGGGCGCTCGACCGGCGGCCCGCCGAGGAGCTCTACGATCTCCGCGCGGATCCGCACCAGCTGCGCAACGTCGCCGCCGATCCCGCGCACGCCGAGGCCCGCCGCGAGCTGCGCGAGCGCGTCGAACGCTGGATGCGCGAGACCCGCGACCCGCGGACCGATCCGGCCCACGACGCGTGGGACGCGTACCCGTACTTTGGCCCGCCCGCGCGCCCCGAGGCCGGGGCCCGCCAGGCCGCTCCCGCCCGGCGCTGAGTCAGTCGGTAACGTCGGCGGGCGCACTTCGGGCGCGACAAGCCGGCGACCGGCCGGCAACGTTCCGGGCTGTGTCACCCCGCCTTTTCCCCGCTTTCCTCCTGCTCTGTGCGCTCCCGCTGGGTGCCGCCGAGGACCGTCAGACCCGCAGCCCCGACCGCGCTGCGCCTGCCACCGGCGAGCTCGTGCTCCACAAGTGGTCCGGCGCGCTTAACGTCCCTGATCCCGTCGCCTGCGCCGTGGACCCCGCGGGCCGCGTCTACGTCGCCGCCACCACCCGCCGCAAGGTGGGCGACCTCGACATCCGCGAGCACTCCCACTGGATCCCCGACGACGTCGGCCTCACCTCCGTCGAGGCGAAGCGTGAATTTTACCAGCGAGAGCTGGCCCCGGGCCGCCTCCGCGCCCCCCGCGGGATGTTGGCGGATCACAACGGCGACGGTTCCATCGACTGGCGTGACCTCACCCATCACTCCGAGCGAATCTACCAGCTGCGTGACACCGACGGCGACGGCACCGCGGACCGCATCACCGTGTTCGCCGAAGGCTTTAACACCGAAGTGACCGGCATCGCCGCCGGCGTGCTCTGGCACGACGGCTGGCTCTACGCGACCATCGCGCCCGACGTCTGGCGCTTTCGCGACACCGATGACGACGGGGTGGCGGACGAACGCGAAGTGGTCGTGACCGGCTTCGGCGTGCACATCGCCTACGCGGGCCACGACATGCACGGCCTCGTCGTCGGTCCCGACGGCCGCCTCTACTGGAGCATCGGGGACAAGGGCGGCAACGTTGTCTCCCGCGAGGGCCGCCGCTTCGCCTTCCCGAACGAGGGTGCGACCCTGCGGATGGAGCTCGACGGGTCCGGCTTCGAGGTGTTCACGCGGGGCAACCGCAATGTCCAAGAGCCGGCCTTCAACGAGGTCGGCGACCTGATCGGCGTCGACAACGACGCGGATCAGCCCAGCGAGCGGGAACGGTTCGTGCACCTCGTCGAGGGCAGCGACAGCGGTTGGCGCTGTAATTACCAGTACCTGCGGACCGACAGTCCGTGGATGCGCGAGGGCCTGTGGCAGCCGCGTTTCCCCGGGCAGGCGGCGTACCTGCTCCCGCCGCTGCTCAGCTACTCCGATGGGCCCGCGGGCTTCCGTTTCAACCCTGGCACCGCGCTCGGTGCGCCGCAGGAGGGCCTGTTCCTCCTCAACGAGTTTCCCTCGGGCAAGCTGCGCGGTTTCCACGCTGAACCCGCCGGTGCGACCTACCGGATGACTGGCGCGCGCATCCTCAACGACGGCGTGATGGGGATCGGGATGGCGTGGCATCCCGATGGCGCGCTCATGATGGTCGACTGGATGGGTGGGTATCCGCTCGACGGGCTCGGCGCCCTCTGGCGGGTCGACGCGCGCGAGGACGTGCGGAATCCCCTCCGGGCCCGGACCGCGGAGCTGTTGCGCGCGGGCTTTGCCGACCGCTCCCCGCTCGAGCTGGCCGGCCTCCTCGGCAACCCCGACCAGCGTGTACGGCAGGGTGCCCAGCTGGAACTGGCCCGCCGCGGTCGCCACGGGGAACTGCTCGCGATCGCGACCGCCGCCCGCACCGCCCCGCTCGCCCGGTACCACGCGCTCTGGGGCTACGGTCAGTTGCTCCGCCGCGGCGCCGCGGAACCGGCCGGCGTGCTCGCCCTCCTGCGCGATCCGGAGGACGAGGT
>JBEDEF010000406.1:0-10324 GCA_041175845.1 Verrucomicrobiota bacterium | reverse complement strand
GTCCTCCCCCTCCCCCGCCCTGCATCGCCGCACCTTCCTGCGCTCCGTCGGCGCCGCCGGCCTCGCCGCGCCCTTCTTCGCCCGCAACGCCCATGCTGCCGCCCCCAGCCGCGTGCTCCGCCACGCCAGCTTCGGCGCGGCTGGCATGGCGTGGGCTGACATCCAAGCCATCACCAGCAATCCCTTCGTGAAGCTCGTCGCCGTGGCCGACGTCGACCTCGCGCGGGTCAAGCAGGTCAAGGAGGCGTTCCCCGAGGTCCGGGTCTATCAGGATTGGCGCCAACTGCTGGAGAGGGAGCAGGGCAACCTCGACTCGGTGAATGTCTCCACCCCGGACCATATGCACGCGCCGATCGCCCACGCGGCGATGCAGCTGGGCAAACACTGTTACTGCCAGAAGCCCCTCGCCCATGGGATCCACGAGACGCGCGTGCTCACCCGCCTCGCCCGGGAAAAGAACCTCGTCACCCAGATGGGGATCCAGATCCATTCCTACAAGGTGTACCGCCAAGCCGTCGCGATCGTGCAGGGCGGAGTGATCGGGAAGGTGCGCGAAGTGCACACTTGGAGCAGCAAGAAGTGGGGCGACACCGGACGGCCGCCGGAACGCCGCGATCCCGTGCCCGCCACGCTCGACTGGAACCTGTGGCAGGGCGTCGCGGCCGAACGCCCCTTCGTCGCTGGGCACTATCACCCCGGACAATGGCGCAAGCGGCTCGATTTCGGCACCGGCACCTTCGGGGACATGGGCTGCCATATCTTCGACCCGGTCTTCGAGGCCCTCGCGCTGACTTCGCCGCTTTCGCTGCGCTCGGAGGGCCCCGCCCCTGACGCCTGGAACTGGTCGGTCAACGCCCGCATCCGCTACGTCTTCCCGGGAACGGCCTACACCGAGGGCAAAACCGTGCCGGTGACTTGGTACGACGGCGACGAGCGGCCGCCGGCGGAGATCCGGGCGCTGGTCGCGGACCCGCGCGACGCCGCCAAGGCCAAGGGCGGACGCAAGGCGGATCCGGACAGCCAGGGCTCGATCATCATCGGGACGAAGGGAGTGCTGCACGTGCCGCACATCGCGGCGCCGCGCCTGTTCCCGCTGGCGGACTTCCGCGACTACGTGCTGCCCGAGCGGGCGCAGGGCCACCACTGGACCGAATGGGCCGAGGCCTGCATCAACGGCGGCCGCCCGGGGGCGAATTTCGACTATTCGGGTCCGCTCACCGAAGCCGTCCTTCTGGGCAGCGTGGCGGTGCGCTTCCCGGGTCAGGACTTGGCCTGGGACGGGCCGAAGCTCGCCTTCACGAATGTCCCCGTCGCGAACGCCCACCTGCGCCGCACCTACCGGCGCGGCTGGGAAGTGTCCGGGCTCTGACCCAGCGGATGGCGACGTTCCGGGATGTCTGCCGGGCCGGGCCGGTCGTGCTGCTCGACGCGGCGGCGGCGCAAGTGCAGGCCGGGCTGATCAACCCCGACGGCGATGCCCGCTGGTCCGCACCGCCCGGTGAGGCCGGAGTAGCGGTGTTCCAGGCGCTGGAGGAACTAGGCGTAAGTCCAAGCACGATCCGCGGCTGGATTTTTTGCGAGGGCCCAGGATCGATCCTTGGCATTCGGACGGTGGCGATGGCCCTGCGGAGTTGGACGCTCCTGCAAGCCGCTCCCGTGCACCGGTACGCCAGCCTGGCGGTGATTGCTCACGCCCTCGGCGACCCCACCGCGGGCATTATCGCGGACGCTCGTCGGGAAACCTGGCACCACCTGCGCCGCGGAGAGTCCCTGCGCCGGCTGCCCGCCAAGGAACTACAACTCCCTCTCTTTCTGCCCGCAACCTTCCGGACCTGGTCCACTCTCCCCGCTGGCGTGCAACTCACGCCCTACGATTGGCCGCGATTACTGCCCCGCGTCTGGGACGCGGACTTGCTGCGCCCGGCGCTGGAACCGGACGCCTTTCTGCACGAGGATCCGAGTTACGTCACGTGGACGCCCCGCATCCATCAGTCACCCCTGGCGGGCGCCTGACCGCGCCCCCTACTTGCCGATCCCGTAGGCGCGGAAGCCGAGGGACCGGAGGCGGGGGAGATCGAGGATGTTGCGACCGTCGAAGAGGAAGGCCGGATGCTTCATATCCGCCTGAATGCGGGCGAAATCGAGGGTCTTGAACTCGTCCCACTCGGTGACCACCGCGATCGCGTGCGCCCCGGCGGCCGCCTCATAGGCACTGGAGGCGACGGTGAGGCGTGGCTCCTGCTTCCCCTTGCCGGCGACCTCCTCGAGGATTTCCGCCGCTGGCACCTTGGGATCATAGACCACCACGCGGGCCTGCTCCGCGAGCAGGTCACGGCAGACCGCGATCGCCGGCGACTCCCGGGAATCGTTGGTATCCTTCTTGAAAGCGAAGCCCAGGACCGCGATCCGCTTGTCGGCCACACTATTGTAGAGCGAACTCACGATCCGTTGCGCAAACCGGCGCTTTTGCCAGTCGTTCATCCGCACGACGCTCTCCCAGTAGGCGGCCACCTCAGACAGTCCAAAATGCTCGCAGAGGTAGGACAGATTCAGGATGTCTTTTTGGAAGCAGGATCCGCCAAACCCCACGGACGCTTTTAGGAACTTCGGCCCGATGCGCGAGTCGCGGCCGATGGCGTGGGCGACCTCGTCGATATCTGCCCCGGTGGCCTCGCACAGCGCGGAGATAGAATTAATCGAGGAAATACGCTGCGCCAGAAAGGCGTTGGCCACCAGCTTGGCCATCTCCGAGGACCACAGGTTCGTTGTGATGATCCGTTCGCGCGGTACCCAATGGGCATAAACCTCGACTAACTTTTGGATCGCAGCCTCGCCCCCGGGGGTGCGCTCTCCACCGATCAGCACGCGGTCCGGCGCTGTCAGGTCGGCGATCGCCGTACCTTCGGCGAGGAACTCGGGATTGGAGAGCACTTCGAAGGTATGCCCGCGGGAATTGGCGGCTAGGATGTCTTTGATCGTCTCCGCGGTCTTCACCGGGATGGTCGATTTCTCGACGATGATCTTCGGTCCGTTTGCGTGCTCGGCAATCGAACGCGCGACCGATTCGATGTACCGCAAGTCCGCCGCGCGGCCCGCCCCGACCCCGTAGGTCTTGGTAGGAGTGTTGACCGAAACAAAGATAATGTCCGCGTCGCGGATCCCCTCGGCCACCGCGGTGGAGAAGTGGAGGTTGCGGCCGCGCACCTGACGGACGACCTCATCCAACCCAGGCTCATAGATCGGCAAGTTACCCGAGTTCCACGCCGCGATCCGGGCCGCATTGAGGTCCACCACCGTGACCTGGATGCCCGGAGCCTTGAGGGCGATCATCGCCATCGTCGGACCGCCGACGTAGCCGGCGCCAATGCAACAAATTTTCAAAGCCATCCCCAGACACAAACCGGGCCTCCTCGCGGGGGCCATCCCGAAAACAGGAGGCAACTACGCCCAGCGGCGGAGAAAACCCCGTACCTCAGGCCGGATGCGGGGCGGCGGCCGGGGAGACCGGCTCGATCGAGGCGGGCTTTTCCGGATGCTTCTTCGCCGCTGGCGGCTCGGCCTTCGGCGGTTGGTTCGAGACCACCGGCGAACGCAACTCGCCGAATTGCAGGATCTCCAGAACGTGCTTCCCGTCGATGGTCTCGTACTCGAGCAGCGCCTCGGCAACCTTGTCCAAGGCTTGGCGATGCCGCGCCAAAATTTCGGTGGCCCGCTGGTACTGCTCTTCAATGATCCGGTGAATTTCGGAGTCGATCTTGCGGGCAGTGTCTTCGGACACGTTTTCGTTCCGCGTAATCTCGCGACCGAGGAAGACCGTGTCGTGCGAATCGCCGTAAGCCACCGGGCCGAGAGGGCTCATCCCCCAATCGCACACCATATGACGCGCGATCTTGGTGACCTGCTTGATATCGCCGGCCGCGCCACTGGACACGTCACCCAGGACGAGCTCTTCCGCGATCCGGCCACCCAATCCCATCGCGATCTGGCTCAGCATCCGCTTCTTCGCATGGGTCAGGATGTCCTTCTTCGGAATGAACATCGTGCTCCCCAGACTACGGCCCCGCGGAATGATGGTAACCTTGTGCACGGGCATCTGGCCGTCATCTAACACCGCCTGCACCAAGGCGTGACCTGCCTCGTGGTAGGCGGTGAGGCGTTTCTCCTCATCATCCATGAGCCGGCGACGCTCCCGCCCGAACTGCACCTTCTCCCGGGCGTCATCCACATCGATCATCTCGATCTTCTTCTTGCCGCGACGGGCCGCTAGCAGCGCCGCCTCATTGAGGAGATTCGCCAACTCAGCTCCAGAAAGCCCCGGCGTACCGCGAGCGATGACCTGCAGGTCGACGTTTTCGGCCAGGCTCACCTTCTTGGCGTGGACCCGTAGGATCTGCTCGCGGCCGACCAAGTCCGGGAGGTCCACGTAGATCTGCCGATCGAAGCGGCCCGGTCGCAGCAGCGCGCTGTCCAGGACATCCGGCCGGTTCGTGGCCGCGATGATGATGACTCCCTCGGTCGTATCGAAGCCATCCATCTCAACGAGGAGCGAATTCAGGGTCTGTTCCCGCTCGTCGTTGCCCCCTCCGAGGCCGGCGCCACGCTGGCGCCCCACGGCGTCGATCTCATCGATGAAGATCAGGCAGGGGGCGCTCTTCCGACCCTGCTCAAACATGTCGCGCACGCGGCTCGCACCTACGCCGACAAACATTTCCACAAAATCCGAACCTGAGATGCTGAAGAACGGTACGTCCGCTTCGCCCGCCACCGCCTTGGCGAGGAGAGTTTTCCCCGTGCCCGGAGGGCCCACCATCAAAATACCCTTCGGGATCCGGCCGCCCATCTTGGTGAACTTCTTTGGGTCCCGCAGGAACTCAACCACCTCGGAGACCTCCTCCTTGGCCTCGTCGCAGCCGGCAACGTCGGCGAAGGTGATGCGGTCGCGGTCGCGCGTGAGCAGCTTGGCCCGACTCTTGCCGAAGCTCAGCGCACCCCGCCCGGCCTGCCGCAGCTGTCGCACGAAGAGGAAATATAACAGACCGATGATGATGATGAAGGGAATGACCTGCGCGGCGATCGACGTGAGCAGCGTCTGCGTCGGCTGCTCCGCGAAGACCTTGCTCTTGCTCAACCGTTCGTGGGTGGCCTCGGTCACTCGCCCCGCCGCGCGGAAATCACGCCACGGCGCACTCGCATCCTTGCGACTCTGCCCGACGATGATCATCCAGTCGCGACCTCCACTCGGATCCGACCGGATCACCGCGGCCTTGTTCGGTTCGCGATTGATCAGATTGTTCTCCGCCCGCTCAACCACCTCCTGAATCGTCAGCGATTCCGGGGTAGAGCCCGTCTGATTCGGCAGCAGCAGCAGCGCGACCACTGCGGCGGCGAGCGCGAGCCAGAAGAACAGCATCTTCGGCTGGAACCGTTCCGGCGGCAGGTTCTTCAGGGGACGACGCGGCTTCTTGGAGTCGGAGTCAGACATCACAGGGTGGACTTGACCCAGACCGTGAGTGTTCCCCAAGGCTAAGTCAACGAGCCCGCCTTCGTTTTTTACGCCCTTCCGGCTCGGCGACTGCGTAGCGCAGGAAACGACCGTCAGACACCGCAAAGCCCGACCGGCCCAAGCTCTGGCGGCAGGGACCACCCTGTTGGAGCGCGGCTAACAGGACGGCGAACGCCTGACGCGAGGGCTCTCCCGCCGCCGGATGCCGCGCCAGCCAGCGGTGCAGCGCCCGGCGCCACAAGGCGGTCGGCACGCCCACGAGGCGGTTCAAGTCGAGGCGCCCGTCGGCCCGCAGCGGTCGCAGCTGCTCCAGCCATTGCGTGAGAGCCGCGTCATCCTCGTCCAGCAACTGCCGCGACAGCGTCGCGCCGGCCACCGCATCCCGTCCGGACGCCTTTTCCCACCGCGGCAGCACCTGATGGCGCAGGCGATTGCGAAAGTATCGCCCGGTGGCGTTGGAGGCGTCCTCGCGCCAGGTCAATCCGGCGGCGCGGAGCGCCCGGCGCACCTCAATCGCCCGCCATCCCAGCAAGGGGCGCAGGAAACAACGCCCATCGCGAAAATTTTGCACCGGCCGCGGCGCCGCCAAGCCAGCCGTACCACTGCCCCGCGCCAGTCGCATCAGCATGCCTTCAGCCACGTCGTCCGCCTGCTGGCCCAGCCAGACAATCCGAGCGTGGCGCGCGAAGAAGGCCAGCCGGGCCTCCCGAGCCGCGGCCTCACTGGCGTCGCCACCCGGAGGCCGCCAATGTCCACTGCGGAACCGGATGCCGAGAGCCCGGCACCACCGGCGGCAGGCGTCCGTGTCCGCCCGCGCGGCGGCGCCCCGCAGGCCGTGGTTGAAATGGAGCGCCAGCAACTGCTGGCGACGATCGGCCCAATGCGCCCACAAAACGAGGAGGAGCGCCAAGGAGTCAGCCCCTCCCGAAAAGCCTACAGCCCAAGTCTCGTCCCGCCGACGCCCGCGGGTCCACGCAAGGACGGCCGGTTCGAGTCCTTCCCGGGGCAGCAACGAGCCGCAGCGCGCTGCGGCCTTACGCAAAGCTGAGGTATTCCCGGCCAAAATGGGGCACCAGGGCCTCCGGCAGCTTTACCCGGCCATCGGCCTGAAGGTTGTTCTCGAGCAAGGCGGCGAGCACGCGCGGAACCGCCAGACCCGAACCGTTGAGGGTGTGCACCAGCTCGGGACGGCCGGACTCGCGGGAACGGTAGCGGATCTGCGCCCGGCGCGCCTGGAAGGTCTCAAAGTTGGAGCAGCTCGACACCTCCAGCCACCGTTTCTGGCCCGCCGACCATACTTCGAGATCGTATTTCTTTGACTGCACGAACCCCAAATCTCCTCCGCACATCAGCAGCACCCGATACGGGAGACCCAGGCCGCGCAGCAGCCGCTCGGCGTCGTCCCGCAGCCTGTCCAACTCCTCATAGCTCTTCGTCGGATGGACCCACTTGAGCATCTCCACCTTGTCGAACTGGTGGAGTCGATTCAGCCCGCGCACGTCCTTGCCATAGCTGCCCGCCTCGCGGCGGAAACACGGGGTATAAGCGCACCGATAGACGGGGAGCGCGGACTCCTCGAGAATCTCGTCGCGGAAGAAATTTGTCAGCGGCACCTCCGCCGTGGGCACCGCGTACAGGTGATCCGGGGTCGTCTCGTACATCTGGCCCTCCTTGTCCGGCAGCTGCCCGGTGGCGGTCGCGCTGGCGGCGTTGACGAGGACGGGCGGGTTGACCTCCACGTACCCGGCGCGGCCGTTCTCCTCGAGGAAGTAGCGCAGCAGGGCGCGGACGATCCGCGCGCCGTCGCCGACGTAGAACGGGAAGCCGGCGCCGGTGACCTTGGCCCCGCGGTTGAAATCGAACAGCCGCTCGAACCCGGAAATCTCCCAGTGCGGCACCGCGTGCGGCGAAACCGCGGCGCAGTCGCCGTGGGTCGAGAAGACCACGTTGTCCTCCGGGGTCCGCCCCTCCGGCACGCTCGCGTGCGGCAAGTTCGGGACGGTCAACATCGCCTGGTTGAAGCGCTCCTCCAGCTCCTTCAGCTGGCCCTCGCGCTCCTTTACGGAGGCGGACACCGCGCGCATCTCGGCCACCTTGGCCGCGAACTCCGGCGTGCCCTTGGGCAAGGCAGCCATCGCGGTGTTGGCGGCCTTCTGCGCGGCGCGCAGGGACTCCACCTCCTGCAGCTTGCCCCGCCACGCGGCGTCGGCCGCGAGGACCGCGTCGAGGTCGACGTCCAGGTGTTTTTTGGCGATCGCCGCGCGGACCAGGTCCGGCGACTCGCGGAGGAGCTTCGGGTCAATCATGGGAAAAGCGGATTCACGCGCGCCGCGCCCGGGCGCGCTGGAAACGGGCGTATACGTCCTTGGCCGCGAGCAAGCGTAGGTCGCCCACCGGGGCCTGGACGACCACGTGATCAGGGGCGTTCAGCGGATACGGTCCGAAGAGCCGGGGATCAGTCGGGCCGAAGATCCCCATCACCGGGACCCCGAGGGCGGCCGCCAGGTGCATCGGGCCGCTGTCGTTGGCAATTACCCACTCGGCCCGGCGGATCAGCGCGGGCAGGGAGACCAGGCTGGTGTTGCCCGTGAGGTTGAAAAACTGTGCCGCCGGGAAGGCCCCGCGGTCGTGAACGTAGCTGCTGCCCGCCCAGACGACTTTGCGGGAGCGGTCCTCGCGCAGGATGAGCTCGGTGAGTTGCTTGAAGCCATTCCAGCATTTCTCGGCCCGGCGGCTGTCCACGAACATCAAAATCGGCCGCCCGCCCCCGCGCCCATCCGCGAAGCGCAGGCTCAGCCCCTCGACGGGCCGGAAACTGAGCGTCCCACGCAGCTCAGCCTTGGCCCCCAGCACCGGGCAGAACTGGAGCAAGATCTCGAGGGCGTGGCTGCGCCGGCCTTCGCGGGGCAGCGGGACCTTCTCACCATAGAACAGGCCCGAACATTCCCGCGCATCTGACCGGCCTACCTTGCGGTCGGCGTGGACCCGCGAGGTCAGCAGGCCCGTCCGTAGCAGGCCCTGCAGGTCGAAGACGAAATCGTAGTGCTTCCGCCGCAGCTCGCGGGTCAGGCGCAGGAACTCCTTCGCCCCGCCGCCGCGTTCAAAGATGTGCACCTCGTCGACCGCGGTGCAGGCGCGCACGATCGGGGCGAAGATCTCGCGCACGACCCACGAGATCCGCAACCCCTCGACCTGCGCCTTGAGGGACGCCGCCACCTGCAACCCGTGGACGATGTCCCCGAGGGAGGAAGGCTTGATGATGAGGAGCTCGGTCATGGACGCCGGAAAGCGTCCAAGGCACCGCCGCCGCCGCGCCGAGGCAAACCCTTTTCCGCGCGGCGGGAGCCGGGACGACGCTCAGACCTTCGCCACCGAGGGGATCTCGAAGCCCTTCTGGTTGGGATCCTGCAGCAGTGCGTTGGCCTCGGCCGCGAATTCGCCGGTGTGCCGCTCGGCAGCCGGGTCAAACGTGAGCCAGGGACCGACGACGTACTCCGCCCCGTTCTCCGGCACGCCCGCCCCGTCGCGCATCATCTCGTGGAGCTTCAGGAAGTGCTCCGCGGCGGCCGCATTGTCGCCGAAGCGACCAGCCTTGGCGTTGAACGGCACCTTCTTCCCCAGCCGGTAGGAATTGTTCATCAGGTGGCCCAGCACGCTGGCGTAGTGGGACTCCTCCGCGTTGCCGTTGGCCATCTCCGGCTTGCCCGCGCGGCAGGCCGCGATGAAGGAGCCCCAGTTGCCACCCGGGGTCACCTTGCCGGGGGGCAGGTCGAGCTTCTCGCCCTTGGCGCTGCCCTTGGCAAAATAGGTTCCGTCGATGATCTTCCCACCGTCCTCGAAGTAATACTCGTTCTTCACCTGGTGCACGTAACCCGGGTGGTTCACATTGCGGACGTTGAAGAACACCTGCTGGCCGTTCGGATACTCGGCGATGGCGAACATCGTGTTCGGGGTCTCGCCCTGGTCGTTCCACTTGAAGCGGCCGCCCAACGCCATCACGCGCACGGGGTTGGTCAGCTTCGGCTCGAGCGCCCAGCGGGCGACATCGAGCTGGTGTGTGCCCTGGTTGTTCATGTCCCCGTTGCCGGTGGCCCAGAACCAGTGCCAGTTGTAGTGGACGAGATTCGGATGGTAGTCGGTCTTCGCCGGCCCGCGCCAGAGGTTCCAGTCGAGCCCCGCCGGCGGCGCGCCCGCGGGCTTCATCCCGATCGTGTCGCGCGGCTTGCAGCAATAGCCGTAGGAAACCTTCAGGCGCCCGAACTTGCCCGCCTGGATCGCCGCGTGGAGCCCCGCGAGCTTCGCGTCGCTCCGGCGCTGGGTGCCGTGCTGGATGACGACCCCGTACTTGCGCTGTGCGGCCACCACTACCCGGCCCTCGACCACGTCGTGGCTCATCGGCTTCTCCACGTACACGTGCTTGCCCGCTTGCGCCGCCCAAATGGTCATCAGCGAGTGCCAGTGGTTCGGCGCCGCAATGGAGATCGCATCGACGTTCGGATCCGCCAGGGCCTTCCGCACATCCGCGACGCCCTGCGGGGTGTAACGGCCCTGCACCCGCTCTTGGACATTCTTGAGGGTCCGCTCGAGCACGCGCTGGTCCGGGTCGATCAGGTACGCGATCTCTACGTTCGGCTGCTCCAGCCAGCCGGCGATGTGGCTCTTACCCCGGCCGTTGAGGCCCGCGACGGCGATGCGCAGGCGGTTGTTGGCGCCGACGACCCGCGCGGCCGAACGGGTGCCACCCAGCAGGGCGAGCGAACCCGCGGCGAAGGCGGACTGGCGGAGAAAGGTACGGCGGGGCAACAGGGTCATGACGGGAGG
>JBEDEF010000405.1:0-8040 GCA_041175845.1 Verrucomicrobiota bacterium | reverse complement strand
TTTCTGCGCACCGCCCTGGAGCCGGCGGCCCCGCCGCCCGCCCCGAACGAGCTTCTGGCCGAGCCGGCGCCGATCGCCCCGGCCCGCCGGGCCGAGCTCACGCTTACCGGCGCGCGCGAGCACAACCTCAAGGACCTGACGCTCACCCTACGCCACCGAGAGCTCACCGTGGTGACGGGGGTCTCCGGCTCCGGTAAGTCCACCCTCGCCTTCGACATTCTGTTCGCGGAGGGCCAGCGCCGCTTCATGGAGTCGATGTCGCCCTACGCGCGACAATTCGTCGAGCAGTTGCCGCGGCCGATGATCGGAGGGCTCTCCGGCATCCCGCCCACGGTGGCGATCGAACAGCGGATGACCCGGGGTTCGCGCAAGTCGACCGTCGCGACGATCACGGAGGTCGCCCAGCACCTCCGTCTCCTGTATGCGCGCGCCGGGGTCCAGCATCACCCGGAGTCCGGCCGGGCGGTCCGCCCCCTCGGTCGGACAGCCCTGCGCGCGCTGCTGCGCAAAGTGATGACCTCGCACCCGGCGGCGCGCCGGGCCCGGCATCTTTACCTGTGCGCCCCGCTGATCCGCGGGCGCAAGGGACACCACCAGCCGATCGCGGATTGGATTGCTGAGCAAGGCTACACCCTGATGCGGGCCGACGGTCAGTTGCTGCCCGTGGAAGCCTTCTCCCGGCTGGACCGTTACCGTGAGCACGACATTGAAGTCGTGGTCGCCGACCTCCGGGCACCCGGAGCCGCCTCCCCTGCCGTGGCCCTCGACACCGCGCTCGGGCTGGGGCGTGGGGCCTGCTTCCTCCTGACGCCGCGCGACGGCGTACTCTCCTGGTTTTCAACCACCCGCACCGACGCCGCCACCGGCGAGTCCTTTCCGGAACTGGAGCCCAAGCATTTTTCGTTCAACTCGCCGCGCGGCTGGTGTCCCGCGTGCCGCGGACACGGGACCATCCTGCCCTGGATGCTGGCGCCGACCGAGGACGGCGCGGAGGACCCGGCGCGTCTACTGCGGGAACTCGGGCTGGATCATGCCGATGCCCTCGCGGCCGAGGGTCAGCCCTGCCCGGACTGCGGGGGCGCGCGGCTGAACCGGATCAGCCGGGCCGTCCGCCTGCCGTTCCGCGGCGGCCGGCCTGCACTGTCGCTGCCCGAACTGCTGGGTCGGACGCCCGCGGAGCTCCTCCGCCTGCTCGCGGTGCTCGACCTCGATGCCCGCGGTCGCGCCGTGTTGGCGGAGGTCCGCCCGGAGATCACGGAACGCCTCCGTTTCCTCGAGCGCGTGGGTCTCGGGTACCTCACCCTTGACCGGACGACCGCGACCCTTTCGGGCGGCGAACAGCAGCGCATCCGCCTGGCCGCGCAACTCGGCTCCAACCTCACCGGAGTGCTCTACGTCCTCGACGAGCCGAGCATCGGCCTCCACGCCGGCGACAACCAGCGCCTGATCGCGACCCTCGAGAGCCTGCGGGACAAGGGCAACACCGTGCTGGTGGTTGAGCACGATGACGAGCTGATGCAGCGGGCGGATCGCATCATCGACCTCGGACCCGGCGCCGGAATCCATGGCGGCGAACTCCTGGCTTACGGCAGCCCCGCTGAAGTGCGTGCGAACCCGCATTCCCTCACCGGACGCTATCTCGCCGCGGGCATTCCCCATCCCCTGCGCGGTAGCCGACGCCCACTGCCGTCCCCACGTGCGAAGGGCGCTTGGCTAACCCTGGACGGAGTACGCTTCCGCAACCTGAGGGACGTGCGCCTGCGGCTGCCGCTCGGCCGCTTGACTGTGGTCGCGGGTCCGAGCGGGGCGGGCAAATCGAGCCTCATCCGCGACCTTCTGCACCCGGCGGCTTCTCGGTCCATCGCCGACCGCCGCGACCGCCTCTCCGGCCGGCAATTTGTGCGGGGAGGTGGTGTACCCGGTGCACGGGGAAGAGCCCCCTTCACCTCGCTCACGGGCGCCGCAGGATTCCGCCGAGTAGTGGAAGTCGACCAGGCTCCGATCGGCCAAACGCCGCGCTCCACGCCCGCCACCTACCTCGGCATCCTCGACCTCATCCGCGGCTTCTTCGCCCAGTTACCCGAAGCGCGGCTGCGTGGCTACACCGCCTCGCGTTTCTCCTTCAATACGGCGGGCGGCCGCTGTCCGGCCTGCGAGGGCGCGGGCCGAATCCGGCTCGAGATGGCTTTCTTGCCGGATGCGTTTCTGCCGTGCGACACCTGCCATGGCTCACGTTACGGACCAGAGCTCAAAGACGTCACCTGGCAGGGGCGCGACATTGGCGCGGTGCTCAACCTCACCTTCGAGGAGGCTGCCCGCGAGTTCGCGTTCCACGCGGAGCTCAGCGAGGTCTGCCGGCTGATGGTCGATTGCGGTCTCGGTTACCTGGCCCTTGGCCAAAGCTCCAACACGCTCTCCGGGGGCGAGGCGCAGCGTCTTAAGCTGGTGACCGAACTGGCGCAGGGCAGCGCTGGCCGCCGGGAACGCGCCCGCGGCGAACCCGCGCGAAACCTCTACCTGCTCGAGGAGCCGACGATCGGCCTCCACCTCAGCGATTGCGAGAAACTCATCCGCGTGCTCCACGCGCTCGTAGACCAGGGGCACACCGTGGTCGTCATCGAGCACCACCTCGATCTCATCCTCGAGGCGGACTACGTCGTCGAACTCGGGCCGGGCGGTGGTCCCGCGGGTGGCGAAATCGTCCATGCCGGGGACTTGGAGGGCCTGCTGCGCTGCAAGCGCAGCCCCACCGCGCCGCACCTCCGGCGGCTGCGCCGGGCGCGCGGTTGAACCGGGCCTCAGCCCGCCGCCAGCCGCGCCGAGACCAGCGGCCAGATGAGACCGAAGGACGGGCAGAAGTCCGCCGGCGCGCGGCGCAACCAATCGTCCACCGCGGCGGGAAGACGCCAGGCTGCCTCCTCAATTTCCTGCGGCTCGAGCCGCAGCGGACCGTCGTGGTGGAGCCGGTACACCCAGACGAATTCCCAGCCGGTGGCGGCGCACGCCTCTACCCGAAACCAGCGGACCGGCGCCATCCCCACGGCCGGATACACCCCGATCTCCTCGCCGAGCTCGCGCAGCGCGGCCGGGTCGTAATCCTCCCCCGCATCGACGTGCCCGGAGCACGAGGAGGCCCAGAGCCGCGGGGCGACATCCTTGAGGGCAGAACGTCGTTGGAGCAGCACGCGCCCGGCCGCGTCGAAAACCATCACATGCACCGCCCGATGCCACAGCCCGCGGGCGTGGACCTCGCGACGGGAGGCTCGGCCGATCACGGTATCACGCGCGTCGACCACATCGAAAAATTCCTCCGGAACGGACATCCGGCCGAGCTAGGCGGAGCTGGCTCCCCTGTAAAGACCGCTTGGCAAGGCCGCCAAGCGACGCGCGAGAAATTTTCGGCGGCACGATTTGGCTTGGTCGGTAGCCCACGGCAGGTGTTTGCTCGCCGCCACGCCCATGCCGAAGATCGACGTCAACAAGGTCGCCGAGATCCTCAAGAAGAACGAAATCTCGCCGGCCATCCTGCGCCGGATCGTCGAGGAGATGAACCTCGCCGTCCAACCTGACCCGGGCGAGGAGGAGAAGCCACCGCCCCTGAAGAAGCAGTTCGTGATTTTGGTGAGCGACCCGGACGAACGGCTGCCCCAGCACGACTTCGTAGGCTGGGTGCTGCAGGTCCCGGAAAACGAAAGCGTGGCCACCACCCAGGACCGCCTTTTCCGCGCCGCCTACGACTTCAACACGACCAAGAAGGGACGACTGCTGCCGGTTAAGACCGTCGGGGAGGCCATTGAGAACGTGCCCGCCAAGTTCCTCAAGGAGACGGATGTCTGGGTGAAAACCAAGACCCCGGTGCTGGTACTACGGACCGACAACGAGATCCCGAAGGAGCAGGGCTAGAGCCCGTACTGGCGGGGCTCAAACCCCCGCGCCCGCAGCGCCGCCCGCACCGCGTCTAGGTCCAGCCGGGAGCCGGGCCGGACGCCGTTCGCGCGGAACCAGCCCTGGTTAAGCTCGACCGCGAACTGCAGGTCCTCCGCGCGGGACGCCACCCGGGTCTCGTCGAAGGGATGGAGCGGGTAGATCTCCGCGAGCGCGCCGTCCGAGCGGAAAAAGCCGATATCGAGCGGCGTGGGCGTATTGCGCATCCAGAAACTGAGCCGCTGGGGCCGCTCGTAAACGAAGATCATCCCGTCGTCCGGTCCGAGATCGCGACGTTCCATCAGGCCCCGCTGCATCTCCGGCAAACGCACCGCGAGCTGGAGGCGAACCGTGCGTCCGCCCAAACCCACGGGAAAGTACTCGGCCGCTCCACGGGGGGCCGCCGGCGCGACCTTCACCGGTTCGCCCCGTCCGCAGCCCGCCAGGGCAACCCACGCCGCCACGAGTGCCAGCGCCAAAACCGGATTTGCGTTTTTCACGCGCTGAGAAGTACTCCTCGGCACACCGCAACACAATCCCCGCTTCGACGTGCCCGGAACCATCGCAGAAATCCCCCCGCTCCTCTACGCGGACACCCATAGCTGCCCGGACGCCCTCTATTTCGGCGGGGTCGAGATGAGCGACCCGTTCATCTGCTTTGGCCACGGCGGCCGTCGCCATGCCATCGTCAGCGCCCTCGAATTCGGCCGCGTGCGCCGCACATCCCGCTTCGATGTCGTGCAGCCGCTCGACGCCTTTCTTGCGCGGGCGCGGCAGGAATGGCCCCGACGTCAGCCCGGCGCCGCGGAGGTGATCTGCCTCGCCGCGCGCGACCTGAGACAGCGGCGTTTCCGTATCCCGGACACCTTCCCGGCCGGGCTTTACACGCAACTGGAGGCGCTCGGCCTCGAACTCACGCTCGCGCACGGCGCCCTTTTCCCCCAGCGAGAAATCAAGACCCCCGCCGAAATCGCGGCCCTCCGCGAGGGCAACCGCTGCAGCGCACGCGGGCTCGCCGCGGCCGAACGCATCCTGCGCGCGAGCAAGATCCGCGGCCGGCGGCTGTACTACCAGGGTCGGGTGGTCACCAGCGAGTCCGTCAAACTTGCCATCGAGGTTGCGGTGTTGGAGGCCGGGGCCGTCTCCGCTCACACGATCGTGGCCGGCGGCGATCAGGCGTGTGATCCGCACGAGCGGGGGCACGGGCCGCTCCGTCCGAATGAGCTGATCATCGTGGATATTTTTCCCCGGGTGACCCGCCACGGTTACCACGGGGATATGACCCGGACCTTTCTGCGCGGTCGGGCCAATGAGCGCCAACAAGCGTTGGTGCATGCCGTACGCGAGGCGCAGCGAGCCGCCCTGCGGCGGCTCCGCGCCGGAGTGAACGGCCGGGACGTGCACCAGGAATGCGTGCACGTCTTCGCGCGCGCGGGCTTTGCCACGCGCCACCTAAAGTCCGGCTCCGTCGGCTTCTTCCACGGCACCGGCCACGGCCTCGGCCTCGCAGTGCACGAACTGCCTCGCCTCAGCGGGAGCGTGGATTACACCGTCCCGAAGGGTTCGGTCGTCACCGTCGAGCCAGGTCTTTACTACCCCGGCCTCGGTGCCTGTCGCATCGAGGACGTCGCCCTCGTCACGGCAGCCTCCCCGCGCCTGCTCTCCCGCTACCCTTACGACTGGCAATTCTGATCCGATGCGTGACCTACCCCAGCTTCTGCGGCGCCTGCGGCGCTTGCGCATCCTTGTCGTGGGCGACGTGATGCTCGACCACTACATCTGGGGCGACGCGACCCGGATCTCCCCTGAGGCCCCAGTCCCCGTAATCGATATCGCGCGGGACTCCTGGACCGCCGGCGGTGCCGCCAATGTCGCGCTAAACCTGGCTTCCCTGGGTGCTCGCTGTACCGTGGTCGGCCATTTCGGGGCCGACGAAAGCGGACAGCGGCTCGAGGGGCTGCTCCGCGAGCGCGGCATCGACACTGTTTCCACCCCCGGAAAGGCGCCCACCATCGTCAAGACTCGCGTTCTGGTGCGCCAGCAACAGCTCTGCCGCTTGGACCGGGAGGCCGCGCCGGCCGCCTACGCGATCTCCGTCGAACGCCTGGCGGCTCTGATCACGCCGGCCTTGGATGCTTGTGACGCCGTCATCCTGTCAGACTACGCCAAGGGCATCCTCGATGATGCGGTCGTTCGGGAAGTGACCCGCCTCGCCCGGGCGGCGGGCAAGCTGATCGCCTTGGACCCTAAGCCGCGGCGAAGCCTCGCTTTTCACGGGCTTGACCTCATCACCCCCAACAAGCGGGAGGCGCTGCAGCTCGCGGGGCTCGAGGCGGCCCCCCACGCACCGTTCCCCGCCGCCGAGGTGTGCGCCCGCCTGCACGAGCGGTACGCCACGCGCCACTTGGTTGTGACGCTGGGCGAGGAGGGGATGCTGCTGAGCGCGGGCGGAAAGGTTCGAAAGGTCATCCCCACTGCCGCTCGCGAGGTGTTCGACGTTTCCGGCGCCGGCGACACGGCACTGGCCGGGCTGGTGCTCGCCCTGGCCGCCGGGGCCTCACTCGAGACCGCGGCGCATTTCGCCAACGCCGCGGCGGGCGTGGTGGTGGGAAAGCTCGGCACCGCCACGGTCACCCCGGCCGAGCTCACGGCCTACGTAGGCCGCCGATGATCACCCACCACGCACTGCCACCGCCCACAGGCCCTCTCGCGGGCGGGGCCTTGTTCCTCGACCGGGATGGGACGCTCAATTTCGACCGCCACTACGTGTCCGATCCGGCCGGTATCGAGCTGATTCCTGGCGTGGCCGGCGCCCTGCGCGCAGCCCGCGCGCTGGGCCTGCGCTTATTCCTGCACACCAATCAG
Organism: Verrucomicrobiota bacterium; assembly: GCA_041175845.1. Taxonomy (GTDB): domain Bacteria; phylum Verrucomicrobiota; class Verrucomicrobiia; order Opitutales; family Opitutaceae; genus ER46. Next base: position 1,251 of record JBEDEF010000405.1, on the reverse strand, counting down.
TCGGGAATCGCGCGGGGGCTCTTCCAGCTCGCGGACGTGGACCGTTGCAACGCGCGGCTGGAGGAACTCCTGGGGTTGCCGCGGCCGGTGTTCGACGCGGTCTGCGTCGCGCCGGAAGGCCCGGATGATCCCCAGGTTTACCGCAAGCCCTCGCCGCGCTTCATCCGGGAGTGCATCGCACGCCATCACCTTGCGCCGGCGCGCTGCTGGATGGTAGGCGACCGCGAAAGCGACCTCGAGGCGGGGCGGCTGGCAGGGATCGGGACGGCGGCAGTCTGCACCGGCAAGCACGATGCCGCTTCCTGGCGCCAGCTGCTCCCGACCGGGACCGCGGTCTGGCCCAGTCTGACGGAGCTCGTGGCCACGCTGGCGACCGGAGCAGGATGCAACGATGCCTGAGCTCGCCGAGGTTGAGTTCTACCGGAAGCGCTGGGCGTTGAACGGAACGGGGGCCGCGATCCAGCGCGTCCATGTGAACGCGGGCCGCAAGGTCTTCCGCGGGACAGACGCGCACCTTTTGCCACGGACGCTGACCGGGCGGACGCTCGGACCCTCACAGGCCTCCGCCAAACAAATGCTGTTCCGCGCCGGCGAGTCCGGCTGGCTCGGCATCCACCTGGGAATGAGTGGCGAGCTGTTCACCGCCCCCGCGACGTTTACGCCCGGTCGGCACGATCACCTGGTGCTTTTCCAGGCGGAGCGAGCTCTGATCTTCCGGGATCCGCGGATGTTCGGCCGGATTCTGTATCACGAAGGTCCGGAGGCCCCGGCTTGGTGGTGCCGGATCGCACCGCCAATTTTGTCCGCGGCATTCACGGTGGCCGCCGTCACCGCTTTCCTGCACCGCCGGCGACGCTCGCCCCTCAAGGCCGTGCTGTTGCAGCAGGAGCGTTTCCCTGGGGTAGGTAACTGGATGGCGGACGAAATCCTCTGGCGGGCCGCGCTCGCCCCCGCGCGACCCGCGGGCACCCTCACTCCAGCCGAAGTACGCCGCCTGTGGCGGGCATGCCGGCTGGTGTGCCGCCAAGCCCTTGCGGTGATCGCCGGGAAGGGCGACCACCTGCCCGCCGACCTCAACGTCGGGATCCCCAGCAGTTGGCTGTTTCTGCACCGTTGGCGCGACGGTGGCCGTTGCCCGCGTACGGGAAAGCCGCTCGCACGCGCCACCATCGGCGGCCGGACGACCTGCTGGAGCCCGGCCTGGCAGGGAAAACGATGAAACGGGTTCGTCTCGATGAGCTGCTGCTGCAG
>JBEDEF010000404.1:0-2644 GCA_041175845.1 Verrucomicrobiota bacterium | reverse complement strand
GTGGACGCGTTGAGGCGCCAGTTCAGCGAGGCGTCGAACTGCAACACTGCCTCCCGGAAACGGCCGTAGACGCCGTCGGGCCGCTCGTCGGTGAACACGCCGCCAAGCGAGCCGTTGAAGCGCCGGTAGGCGTAGCCGAGCCGGCCTGATACGCGGTGCGGCGCGAGGCCGTTGCGGCGCTGGCTCGCGGTGGTGCGAGAGTAGGACAGGTTCACGCTGGTGCCGCGAAACAGGTCCGGCAGGAAGCCGAGGGTTTGTTGGTAAGAGAGCTCCAGGTTACGGAAGCGGCGCGTTTCGGCGCTGTTGCGCGTGGTGCGGAACACGTAGGTCTGCAGGTCCGGATCCTCCTCGCCGAACTCCGACGCCGTGAAGTCGAAGGTCTCGCGCAGGTTGCGGATGTCGTTCTGCGCGAGCTGGAGCGTGAGCTGGCCCGGCGCGCGGTGGCCGAAGTAATACGCCAGCCGCGCCTGATAGTTCTTCGAATACTCGGGCTGGAGGGCCGCGTTGGGCGCGTCAACGCGCTGGGCGTCCTCGAGCACGTTGTAGACCCCGGTGAGCGAGTCGACCGGCGGCCGGGAAATGGCCTGGTTGTAGCCGGCCTGGAACTCGAGCTCGGGCGTGAACCGGTACTTCGTGAGCACCGAGGGGAAGGCGTTGCGGTAGGAACTGGTCCGCGCGACGCGGGGCTGGCTGAAGTACTGGTATTCGAGCCCGGGAATGGTGGTGGCGCGGCCGGCGGCGTTCACCGGGAAGCCGGCGGCGAGGATCTCCCGGCGGAGACGCGGGTCGTACTCGAGGAAGCGGTTCCCCGTCGCCTCCAGGCGCACGCCGCCCCGCAGCGTCCAGCGCGGCACCGGGCTTACGTCCAGCTGCGCGTAGGCTGCGTCCACCCGTTGGCGGAAGTTGCGGCGGTTGCCGATGAACGCGGTGTAGTAGTTGTCCACCGTGGCGGCGCGGACGAAATCCTGCGGCTGCGCCTGGAACAGTTCGCCAATCCGCTTGCGGTCGGCGCGGGGAAGGTTGCCGGTGACGCCGGTGAGGCTGGTAAAGGTGAGGGCGTTGGTGGTGCCGGTCTCGAAGGGATGCACGGCGAGGTAGCCCAGGTTGGCCCAGCTGCCGTTGGTCGTGATCACGGGCAGGCCGGTGGTGGCGTTGTAGCCGGTGAGGGTGTCGCCGCCGGTCCCGATGTAACGCCAGAGCTGCCAGGGCGCGTAATTGTTGTTCTTGCGGTTCTCCTCCGTCCATTTGCCGCCGAACTTGAGCACCGCGGGCAGGCGGCCGAGGAGGGGAAAGGTCCAGCGGGCGTTGGCGGAGGCGAGGTAGATTTCAGTGATCCAGCGGCTGTTGGCGCTCTGGACGCGGGTGCCGCCGGTCCAGTTGCGGAGATCGAAGGGGTCCGGACCGGAAGTCTGGCGGATGGTCCACTCGTGGGAGTCGGCCCGCGGACGCGAGGCGGTCCAGTCGGCGGGAAGAGAGAGGGTTTCGGCTTGGGAGATCCCGCGCTCCAGGGAGACGTAGCTGTTGACCGCGCGGGAGTAGTTGAAACCGCCGTCGACGGTGAGGGTGGGCAGTTTGTACTCGAAGCGAGGGGAGACGGTGCGGGTGTAGTTTTCGGCCGCGGCGGTACCGCCGCCGTTGTTGATGGCGGGGACGGTGTTGGCGGTGGTGCGGCGGGTGCTGAGGGTGAGGAGGCCGTCGCCGCCGACGGTGCCGCGGCCGTTGTTGACGTTGGCGTTGGAGTTGGCCGCGACGAAGGTGAAGTTCCGGTTCCAGAATTCGCCCTCGACGTAGGTGTAGCTCGCGTTGAGCGAGAGCACGAGGCGCGGGCCGGCCTTGTAGTCGGCCGCCAAGGAGACGGCGTCCTTCCAGATCATCTTGGGGCCGTCCTTGAAATCGAGCTGGCGGATGACAAGCGGCCGCGGGTCGGCGGTGGTGGCCGTGCGGTTGTAATCCTGGGAGAAGGAGTACTGCTCGGTGTAGGAGTTGGCGCGGCTGGCGGTGAGGATCAGCCCGAGCCGGCGGTCGAGGAAGGTGTCCGAGTACTCGAGCTGGGCGTTGGGGCGCCACTTGTAGCGTTCGCGTTCCGCCGGGCCGAGGGTCTTCCGGAGCGTGAATTCTTCGGCGTTGAAGTTCAGGCTGAAGTTGTAGCCGAGGACGCGGCCGCGCCGGTCGAACGCGCGGCGGGTCTTCATGTTGATCGTGCCCGAGGGGGAGTCGGCGTCGGACTCCGCGCTGGTGGTGCGGCTGATCTCAATCGATTCGATCCCGGTGATAAGGATGCTCTCGAAGCTGGTGGCGCGCGAGGCCTCGCCGCCGCCGCGGTTCGAGTCGGCGCTCGCGGTGCGCATCCCGTCGACCGTCACGCCCACGTACTGCCCATCCATCCCGCCGAGCCGCGGCCCGCGGGCCTCGGACTCGACGTAGTCGATGTCCACCCCGGGCAGGTATTTCAGGAACTCGCCCATGTTGCCGTCGGTGATGTCGCCGAAGACGTCCGACGAGACCGAGGTGGTGATGTCCATATTGCGGCGCTGGGCCTGGACCGCCTTGGCGTTGCCCTCGCGCTCGGAGGAGACGGTGAAGGCCTGGAGCTGGACGCGGCCGTCCTTGACGGGTGGGGCGCCGGCGGCGGCGGGCGTGAGGC
>JBEDEF010000403.1:0-3886 GCA_041175845.1 Verrucomicrobiota bacterium | reverse complement strand
ATCGGCGACCAGGTTGCGGCGCTCCACGAAGGTCGACCAGCGCGGGGCGGCGCTGGCGGCGTCCGCGTAGTCGTAGAGTTCCTCGGCCGTGGTCTCGCGCGCGGGCCAGGTGACCCAGCGCGTGTAACGATGGGTCGTGGTGCGGATCGAGTAACCCATCGCCTCGGGGGCGCCGGCGTTGAAGGGGCGGGAGAACTGGGAGAGGGCGAACTCGCGGCCGGGCGCCGCCGGGTCGCGCAGGATCGGCGCCAGGCTGCGGCCGGCCAGGTCGGGAGGGGCCGGCAGGCCGGCGAGCTCCGCGAGCGTCGGGTAAACATCCACGTACTCGACCAGCGCGCGGGTGGCCGCTCCGGGCTGGGATTGTCCGGGCACGCGGATCAGCAGCGGCACGCGGGTATCGAGCTCGAAGTTCGTCCCCTTGCACCAGCGGCCCGCGTCGCCGAGGGCGAAGCCGTGGTCGCCCCACAGCACGACGATGGTGTGGTCCGCGAGGCCCAGGCGATCGAGGGCCCCGAGCACCTTGCCGATCTGCGCGTCGACGTAGGAGACGCACGCATAGTAGCCGTGCCGGAGGCGCGCGGTCTCGGCGGGGCCGAGGTGCTCGTCCTTGGGCATCCCGGCGTAGCCGCCGAGCTCCCGGTGGGTATGGTAGGCGGCGGCCGGCGCGCCCGTCACGCGGTCCGGCTCGTCCGGGAGCGCGAACTTGGCCGGATCGTGCAGGTCCCAGTAGCGCTTCGGGGCGTTGAACGGCAGGTGCGGCTTGAAGAAGCCGACCGCGAGGAAGAACGGCTTCGCCTCGGCGCGGAGGCGGCCGAGCGTTTCCACCGCGAGGGCCGCCAGCTTGCCGTCGCTGTAACCCTCGTCGGGCACGTCCGCGGCCTCCCAGGCGGCCTGCTTGCCCGCCCCCTCCCCGCGCGGCGAGGCGTAGTTTCGCCAGCCGTCCTGCCGCAGGATCTCGGGGACGGACCACGACGCCGGGTCCAGCTCACGTTCGTCCCCGCTGAAGATCTTGCCCATCGCCTGCGCGAAAGAGCCGTGCTGCTTGAAGAGTTGCGGCAGCGTGACGAGGCCGGGGTTGGTGGCGCGGAACAGGTTCCGATTGTGCCAGGCCCGGTTGTGGTCGGGCAGGCGCCCGGTCAGCATCGCGGTGCGCGCCGGCCCGCACACGGCCTGCATCGTGTAGGCGCGCTCGAACATCCGCGCCCCGGCCGCGAAGCGGTCCAGGTGGGGCGTGAGCGCCAGCGGATCCCCGTAACAGCCGAGGGAGACGCGCAGGTCGTCGACGGCCAGGAACAGGACGTTGGGCCGGGGCGACGGCGCGGCGAGGGCCGGGACCGAAACCAACAGGGCGAGGGCGAGGCGGGGGAGATGCATTAGGGGAAGCGTTCAGGGTTGCGCCGCGCGCCGGGTCCAAACCTCCGGCGTGCGCACGCCGGGACGGAGTTCGCCGCTGGGAATGACATACCGGCCCTCCCACTCGACGACGGGTACCGTCACGGTCGGCCGCGGCATCCGGCCCGCGGCGCGCCACGCGTCCGCGGCCGGATCATAGGCCCACGTCTCGCCCGGGAAGCCCGGATGCGCCGACAGGGGAGTCACGTTCAGGCGCGAGGCGTCGTCCCCGCCCAGCACCACGAAGCCGCGCGCGCCGTCGGGGGGCGCGGGGGTCGGCGCGGCGACGGCCGGCCGCGGCAGGTCCGCGATCCGACGCCAGCTCCGGCCCGGGTCATAGCGGTAGGCGTCCTGGAGGTAGGTCCGCACCGGCTTGCCCTGCGCGTCCGGCGCGAGCGCGGCGCCGCTCACGAGGAAAAAGGCGCCATCCGCGACCGCGGCGATAGCGAGCATCCGACCCGGCCCCGGCCAGGAGGGCAGTTCGCGCCAGCGCCGCTCCGGGGCGGCAAGATCCAGCGCCCAGAAGGTCGTGAGTGCCGCGGTGGCATCGGGGGTGGCGATGCCACCGGCGAGGTAGATGGTGGAGCCCAGCAACGCGCCGCAAAGGTTCGCCACCGGGCGCGGCAGCGCCGGGAACGGCCGCGTGGCGATCCGGCCTTCCTCCCAGCGCAGGAGGAACGCGTCGGCGTGGTGGCCCCCGGCGTCACTGCCCCCGAGGCAAAGCACGCCGTCGGGAGTCGGGATGGAGACCCCGTAGCCGAGGGGCCGGGGCAGGCGGCCGCCGATCTTCCAAGCGCCTTCGGGCCGCTCGAGGACGAAGACCGTGTCGTACCAGACCTTCTCCCCCCCGTCCCACGGACGTTTGCCCGGGAAATTGGCGCCGCCGGCGACCAGCAGCGCGCCGCGGTGCACGCCGGCGAAGGGATAGGCGAAGCCTTCCGAATCCGGGAGCGGGGCCAATCGCTCCCAGCGCACGGGCTCCGCGGCGACCGCAGGGAAGGCGAGCAGGGCGGCGGCTACCAGGGCCAGCCGCCATGGGCGGGGGCTCGTCCTCATTGGCCAGCCTTCCGTTTCTTGCCCTTGGGCACGGGCAGGAACGAAGGGTCGTATCCGGGATTCGGCGCCATCATCTCGGCACCGACGACGCGGCGCCACTCCTCGAGCTCGCGCCGCAACTCCGCGAGCCGGGCTGGTTCGGCGGCCGCGAGGTTGCGCGTCTCCCCGAGATCGGCGGCCAGATGGTACAATTCGAACCCCGCGGGGTCGAAGGTCTCGATCAGCTTCCACTCGCCGCGGCGGATGACGCCCGAGGGCACGCTGTGCGGGTGGTCGTTGTAGTGCGGGAAATGCCAGAAGAGGGACGTCCGACCCAACCCCTTCCCTTCCGCCAGCACCGGCCGCAGGTCGAGGCCGTCCAGGTGCTGATGCGGCCGGGGCGGCAACCCGGCGGCGGCGAGGCAGGTGGGATAGAGGTCGGTGCTGGTCACGGGCTCGGCGCTGACGGTACCGGGGCGCGCGACGCCCGGCCACTTCACGATGAGCGGCACGCGGATTCCGCCCTCGTAATAGGCGCCCTTGTTGGCGCGGAGCGGCGCGTTGCTCGTGGCGTTGTAAAAGCCGCCGTTGTCGGAGGTGAAGATGACCAGCGTGTCCTGCTCGAGCCCCAGCTCGCGCAAGGTGTCCATCACCCGGCCCACGCTGTCGTCGAGGTTCTCGACCATCGCGGCGTAGACGGGCTTGCCCTGCCGCTCCGCCTCGGGGACGCGCTCGTACTTGGCGACCACCTCGGGCTTGGCCTGGAGGGGCGTGTGCACGGCGTAGTGCGGCAGGTAGAGGAAGAACGGGCGGTCGCGGTTCTCGCGGATGAAATTCACGGCCTCCTCAGTGATGCGGTCGGTGAGGTACTCACCGGCCTTGCCCTCGCGGAACACGTTCCAACGGGCCCGCTGACCCGTGGTCGGGATCGCCCAGTTGCCCTCGTAGGGGAAGAAGAAGTCGCCCGGGGCGCCGTGCGCGTTGCCGCCGACGTTGAGGTCAAAGCCGTGGTGCTCGGGCAGCGAGAACGGCTCCCCGCCGAGGTGCCACTTGCCGATGCTGGCGGTGCGGTAACCGGCCTCGCGCAGCGCCTCGGCGAGGGTGATCTCCTCGAGCGGCAGGCTGCGCACGAAGCGGGCGCTCCGCAGGCGCGACCGCGGGTCCCAGCGCCCGTTCGGCAGCCAGTCGGTCAGCAGCAGGCGGGCCGGGTACTTGCCCGTGAGCACCGCCGCGCGCGTCGGCGAGCACACGGCGCAGGCGGCGTACGCGTCGGTGAAGCGCACCCCCTCGCGGGCGAGGCGATCGATGTTCGGCGTCAGGTAATACGTGCTGCCGTTGGCTCCGATGTCGCGCCAGCCGAGGTCATCGACGAGGATGAGCACGACGTTGGCGCGGCCGGCGCGCGGGGACGTCTCGGCCGCGGGCAGTAGCGCCGGCGGGAGCACGGCCAGGAGGGACC
>JBEDEF010000402.1:0-10135 GCA_041175845.1 Verrucomicrobiota bacterium | reverse complement strand
GTCAAAGGGCGGCAGGTCGCGGTCCGCACGGATCTCCATCCGGAGCACGCGACCGGCGGCAGCCGCCAACGGGCAATCCTCCCGCGGGGCAGGCGTCATTTGCGCGAGGATGAGCCGGTGGGCTTCGGCAGGCGTCAGCATCAAGGGGGCGGAGCAGCTTTACGTTGCGCCGAAACCAGCTTCTGCTGCCTCCCCGGCGGCGCAAGCCGCACTTATGGTTCCCGTCCGCGACGCCTTCCAACGCCCCCTCCGCGACCTCCGCGTCTCGGTGACGGACCGCTGCAATTTCCGCTGCCCGTACTGCATGCCCGCGGAGGTCTTCGGCCCCGGCCACGCTTTTCTCCGCGACCCCCAACTGATGACCTTGGGCGAGATCGTACGGCTCGCGCGCGCGTTCCAGACCCTCGGTGTGGTGAAGCTCCGCCTCACCGGCGGCGAACCGCTCCTGCGTCCGGACGTCCCCGACCTCATCCGCGCCCTGAAGCAGGAGGTTGGTCTACCTGAGGTCGCGCTGACTACGAATGGGTGGCTGCTCGAGAAACTGGCCCCGGCGCTACGGGCGGCGGGCCTCGACCGGGTGAACGTCTCGGTGGATTCCCTCGACGACGCCACGGCGGGGCGGCTGAACGGCCGCGGCTTCCGAGTGGGACGGGTGCTCCGCGCGATCGACGCGGCGGCGGCGGTCGGTCTGCCGGTGAAAGTGAACTGCGTGGTGCAACGCGGCGTGAACGACGGGGAACTGCCGGCTTTGGCCGCGTATTTCCGGGAGCGCGGCCATCCGCTCCGGTTCATTGAGTTCATGGACGTCGGCAACACGAACCACTGGGCCGCCGAGCGCGTGGTGCCGGCGCAGGAGATCGTGGCGCGGATCGCGGAACATTGGCCCCTCGAACCGGCTGGCCCCGCCTACCGCGGGGAGGTCGCGGCGCGCTACCGTTACCGCGACGGCCGCGGCGAGATCGGGATCATCAGCTCCGTCACCGAACCCTTTTGCCGCGACTGCCACCGGGCGCGCCTCTCGGCGGACGGCCGCCTGTACACGTGCCTGTTCGCGGCGCTGGGCTGGGATGTGCTGGCGGCCGTGCGGGCTCCAGGGATGACGGATACCGCGCTCGAGACTTTCCTGCGGCGGATCTGGACGGGGCGACTCGACCGCTACAGCGACGAGCGGGCGGAAGTCCTCGCCGCGGGCGAGACCCGGCCGAAGGTTGAGATGAGCTATATCGGCGGCTAGGAGGCGGAAGAAGGATTCCGCGCCGCCGTTGGCCCCGCCAAATGTGGCCGCGGCTGCAGCCGCGAATTCCTGCCCTAAACCCTACCGCCGCAGGCGTGTCCCTGGCGGGACAAAAGGATTTTTCGCCTGAATCCGCGGAAACTGCCGCATCCACAGCTCAAAACCGACCACCGTCCACCGACCGACAGGCCACCGTCCAACCGCCCCTACCGCGTGCCGCGCTGCCGGACCGCCTCGAAGAGCGTGATGATGGTCGCCATCGCGACGTTCAGTGAATCCGCCTGCCCCGCCATCGGGATCCGCACCGGCAGGTCCGCCTCCCGCAGCCAAAACTCGCTGAGCCCGTATTGCTCGCTCCCCATCACGACCGCGAGCGGCCCGCGCAGGTCCGCGTCCGAATACAGCTGCGTTGCCGCCGGGGTCGTGGCGACGGCGCGGATCCCCCGGGCCCGCAGCCAGGCGCGCACCGGTTCGCTTTCGGCCACCACCAGCGGCACCGAGAAGAGCACCCCGGTGGAGGCGCGTACCACGTTCGGATTGAAGGGATCCGTCACCGGATCGCAGACGATCACCGCATCGCAGCCGGCGGCGTCCGCGCTACGGAGGATGGTGCCGAGGTTGCCGGGCTTCTCGATGCCCTCCACTACCAGCAGGAACGGAGCGCGGCCCGGCGCCGGGGCGGGGAGGTCGTCGAGCCCGAGCCGCCATTGCGGAGCGACGGCGAGGAGCCCGTCGGGACGTTCGCGGTAGGCCACCTTGGCGAACGCCTCGCGACTAAGCTCGATGCAGGGCGTCCCGGCGGCGGCGGCCTGCGCGAGCAGGGCGGGCTCGTTTTCCCCCAGGTACCAATCCGGGCAGTGGTAGAGCTCGGTGAGGCGGATTCCCTTCTCGAGGGCGCGCCGGATCTCGCGGTAGCCCTCCACCAGAAAGACCCCGGCCTCGTCGCGCGGGCGGCGGTCGCGCAGCCGCACGAGTTGCTTCACCCGCGGGTTTTGGAGGCTGGAGATGACTTCGGCGGCCACGGGCAGGCAGAACAGGGAACGGGGGCCAAAAGACAAAATCCTTTTCCTCGCCGCGGTGCGCCGGGGCGTGTTCGGTGCGGGGGTGGCCAAGTCCCGCAAGTTCAACGACCGTCCCTTCCCGTACCACGCGGAGCTGGAGCTGGAGATCACCACCCTGACCAATCTGGGTTCCGGCCTGGGCCGCGTGCCGCTACCGGCGGGGGAGGGGGCGGCGACGGGCGACGGCTGGGTCATCATGGTGCCCTTCGCCCTGCCCGGAGAACGCGTGCGCGTGCGGGTGTTCCGCAACCACCGCAACTTCTCCGAGGCGGATCTCGTGGCGGTGCTGACCCCGTCCGCGGAACGGGTGGACCCGCGCTGCCCGCTCTTCGGCCGTTGCGGCGGTTGCCAGTACCAGCACCTCGCGTACCCCGCCCAACTCGCTTGGAAACAGCGGCAGGTGGCCGAACTGCTGGATCACCTCGCGGGCATCCCCGGTTTTCCGGTCTCCCCGGTGGTCGCTTCCCCGCAGGAGTACCATTACCGCTCCAAGATTACCCCGCACTTCGCGCCGCCGCGGCCGGGCAAGGAGGGGCCGGTGCCCATCGGTTTCCTCCGCCAAGGCACCCGGTTCGATCTGGTGGACGTCCCGGAGTGCCTCCTCGCCACGCCGGGCATCAACGAGCGTCTGACCGCCGTGCGTGCCGGGGTTCACGCCCACCAGGGTGAGTACGTCCGCGCCTCGACGCTGCTCCTGCGCGAGGCGGGCGGCGCCGTCACCACCGACCACGATACCGTCATCACTGAAGTCATCCCACTCGATCCGACCGGCGAGCGGCCCCCGCTGCGGCTGCGGTTCCTCGCGCGCGACTTCTTCCAGAACAATCCCTTCATTCTGCCCGCCTTCGTGCGCCACGTGCGGGACCAGGCGGCGGCGACGGGGGCCTCGCGGCTAATCGACGCCTATTGCGGCAGCGGCCTCTTCGCGTTGGCGGCGGCCCCAGCCTTCACAGCGGTCGCGGGCGTGGAGGTGAGCGCGAGCAGCGTGCACTTCGCGCGGGAGAACGCCCGGGACAACGGGATCACCAACGCGACGTTTCTGGCCGGGGACGCGGCGACCCTCTTCGCGGGCCTCGACCCGCAGTTCCGGCCGGAGGACACCGTGGTCGTGATCGATCCGCCGCGGAAGGGCTGCGACGAGGCGTTTCTGGGGCAATTGTTCGCTTTCGGTCCGCGGGCGGTGGTGTACGTCTCGTGCGATCCGGCGACGCAGATGCGCGACCTGCGCCATTTCCTGACCGCCGGCTACACCCTGCGCACCGCGCAGCCGTTCGACCTGTTCCCGCAGACGCGGCATCTGGAGTGCGTGCTGACCCTGACGCGGGACACCGCCGCGAAACCCCGGTGAAGCCGCGCAGGGCGTCCAGCGACGCCGCCGCGATTTTGCGTGCAGCGGTTTGATGTAGCCGGGGAATCGTTCCCCGGAAGGCACGGCTGATGGCGGAGTGGCGCAGCAGTTAGGCAGGAATTTTCGTCTGTCGGAAACGGGGCGACCCACCCCGGTACCATCCAGCCCACGACGCAGCCGAAGTGCGCGCCGCGTGAACGCAGGCGTGGTCTTTTTGCGCAGTTTGCGCCTTTCGTGGCCGTCGGCTTGGGCGGTCTGGATAGCCTACCCGCGGGGCCGGGAAACACTCCGCGGGGTCGACGCCGCCTTTGACCCCGGGGCGGAAACCAGCATCGTCCCGCCCCATGCGTTTCCTCCCGGCCGCCTCCGTGCTCCTGCCCCTGGCCCTCGCCGCCTCGGTTCTCGCGCAGGAACGGCCCCTCGCCTTGACCGGGGCCCGCATCTACCCGATCGCCGGCGAACCGATCGCGGACGGCGTGCTGGTGGTGCAAGGCGGGAAGATTGTCGCCGTGGGCGCGGCGGGCGCCGTGACCGTGCCGGCCGGCGCCGAGGTCCGGGCCTTGCCGCCCGGGAAGGTCATTTTGCCGGGCTTGGTCGATTCCCACAGCCACATCGGCGGCGCCCAGGGCGGGGATGGTTCCGGGGCCTTGCACCCCGAGGTCCGCGTCCTCGACGCCCTCGATGCCCGCCACGCCTCGATCCAGCGCGCGCAGGCCGGCGGCATCACCACAGCCAACGTGATGCCCGGCTCCGGCCAACTCATCTCCGGTCAGACGCTTTACCTGAAGCTGCGCGACGGGCGCATCATCGATGACCTGCTGATCCGCTTGGCGGACGGTTCGCCCGCGGGCGGGTTGAAGATGGCCAACGGCACCAACCCGATGCGGTCCCCGGGCGGGCCCTTCCCGGGCACCCGCGCCAAGGCGGCCGCGATGGTCCGCGACCAGTTCATCAAGGCGCAGGAATATCAGGCGAAGATCGCCCGCGCCAAAGGGGACCCCGAGAAGCTGCCGGCGCGCGACCTCGGTCTGGAAATGATCAGCGAGGCCCTGGCCGGGCGCCGCATCGTCCAGTTCCACTCCCACCGGCACGACGACATCCTCACCGCGCTGCGCCTGCGGCAGGAGTTCGGCTTCAAGATGGTCCTGCACCACGTGAGCGAGGCCTGGAAGGTGGCGCCCGAGATCGCCGCGGCCGGCGTGCCCGCCTCGGCCATCGTCCTCGATTCCCCCGGCGGCAAATTGGAGACCCGCGACCTCAGCTTTGAATCGCCTGCCGCCCTGGAGAAGGCGGGGGCCGAGGTGGGCCTGCACTCCGACGACCCGGTGATCGATTCGCGCCACTTCCTGCGGTCCGCGGCCATCGCGGTGCGGGCCGGCATGAGCCGCCCGGCCGCCCTGCGTGCCGTGACCCTCGCCAACGCCAAGATGCTAGGGCTCGATGACCGCGTGGGCACGCTCGCGGCGGGCAAGGACGCGGATTTCATCGTGCTCTCGGGCGACCCCTTCAGCGTCTACACCCAAATCGAGGAAACGTGGGTGGAGGGCCGTCGGGTTTTTAATCTCTCCGATCCCGCCGACCGCACCTACGCGCTCGGCGGACCCGGCGCGGGGGATGCCCGCCGCACCCCGCTCTGCTGCTACACCAGCGCCTGGGACATCATTCTCGCCGCCAACGGCGCCCTCCAGCAATGAACCGCGCCGCCCGCCTCGCCCTGCTGCTCCTGCTTGCTCCAGCCGCCGCTCCCGCGGCGATGCCCTTGGCCATCCAGGCCGGCATCCTGTACCCGGTCTCCGGTCCACCCATGCGGGACGCCCTGATCCTCATCCGCGACGGCCGCATCACCTTTGTGGGTCCGGCCGCCGACCGGATGTTCTCGGCGGACCATCAGGTCGTGACCGCCGCGGTCGTCACCCCGGGCCTGATCGATGCGCGCGCGACGGTGGGACTCTCCGGCCTCCTTAACCAACCTCACGACCAGGATATGCTGGAGCGCTCGGCCCCGGTGCAGCCGGAGCTCCGGGCCATCGACGCTTACAACGGGGGCGATCCGCTGGTCACCTGGGTCCGCAGCCTCGGAGTCACCACGGTCAACACCGGCCACGCGCCGGGGACGCTGGTCTCCGGCCAGACGATGGTCGTGAAGACTTCCGGCGGTACCCGCGAACGGGAGGTCCTGCAGCCGGCCGCGTTCATCACCGCCGCGCTGGGCGGGGCGGGGTTGAACCGGGCGGAGGGCAAGGCGCCTGGCACCCGGGCCAAGGCGGTTGCGCTCCTGCGGGCCGAATTGATCAAGGCTCAGGAATATGTCCGGAAGCGTGGCTTGCCCGACGAGACCAAGCGTCCAGCGCGGGATCTGCGCTTGGAAGCCTTAGGGCGGGCGCTGGACGGCTCCCAGCGGCTACTGGTTACCGTGCACAAGGTGCCCGACATCCTCGCGGCGTTGCGGTTGGCGCAGGAATTCAACCTGCGCATCGTGCTGGATGGCTGCGCGGACGCGCCGTTGGTGCTGGCGGAGATCAAGGCCGCGGGCTTCCCCGTGATTTTACACCCGACGATGGCGCGGGCGGGGGATGACACCGAGAACCTGGCGATGGACACCGCGGCCAAGCTGGCAGCGGCCGGCATCCCCTTTGCCCTGCAGAGCGGTTACGAGTCGTACGTGCCCAAGACGCGGGTCGTCCTGTTTGAAGCGGCCGTGGCGGCCGGCCGTGGCCTGGGCCTCGAACGCGCGCTCGCGAGCGTCACCCTCGACGCCGCCCGGATTTTGGGGGTGGCGGAGCGCATCGGCAGTATCGAGGTGGGTAAGGACGCAGATCTGGCGCTCTTCGACGGAGACCCGTTCGAATACACCACCCGGGTGACGGCCACTGTGATCAGCGGGGAGCTCTTCCGCGACGGCCCCCGCTGAGGGCTAGTTGCCAATTGAAGCCAAAGGGTGCTTTTCCATCGCTCCCCAGTTGTGCTCTGCTGACCAGCTCATTCCCTCCGCCTTTCCTCTATGCTCGCCCTTAGCCTCTTCCCGTTCGCGGACTACTGGTGGTTCTACGCCCTCTTCACGGTGGGCGTGCTCTGCCTCCTTGCCCTGGATCTGGGGGTGTTTCACCGGAACGCGCACACGGTCTCCTTTCGCGAGGCCCTAGGCTGGTCGGTGGTCTGGTGCATCCTGGCGCTGATCTTCTGCTTTGCCCTCTGGCGCTACGCCGAATGGAAGTTGCCACAGGATCCGCGGTTGTTGGCTTTGGGGATGACGGCGGAGCAGGCGACGGGGCTGGCGCGGCAGACGGCGCTGGAGTTCCTGACCGGCTATGTGGTCGAGCTGTCCCTGTCGGTGGATAATATTTTCGTGTTCGTGGTGGTGTTCACCTTCTTCGGCATCCCGCCGCAGTACCAGCACCGGGTGCTGTTCTTCGGGATTCTCGGGGCGCTGGTCTTCCGGGTGATCTTCATCTCGCTCGGCGCGGTGTTGATGAAGTTCCACTGGGTGATCTGGGTGTTCGGCGGCTTCCTCATCCTGACCGGCCTGAAGATCCTGTTCGCACCGGAAAAGCCGATGGATCCGGAGAAGAATCCGCTCCTGCGGCTCCTGCGGCGGTTCATTCCCATCACCCCCCGGTTCGACGGCCAGAAGTTCGTGGTGCTGGAGAACGGCGTGCGGCACGGGACGCCGCTGCTGGTCGCGCTGGCCGCGATCGAGTTCAGCGACATCATCTTCGCGGTGGATTCGGTGCCGGCGATCTTCGCCATCACCAAGGAACCGCTGGTGGTGTTTACCTCGAACATCTTCGCCATCCTTGGGCTGCGCTCGATGTTCTTCCTGCTGGCCGGGGTCGTGCACAAGTTCCGTTACCTGAAGTATGGCCTGGGCATCGTCCTGATCTTCGTCGGCTTGAAGATGTCGTGGCTGAATGAGTACTACGGCGGGAAGTTCCCGATCACGTGGTCGCTCGGCATCATCGCGGGCGTCTTGGGCGCCTCGGTCGCGATCTCGCTTCTTATTCCCGCTAAGCCAGAGCCCGCGTCACCCACTGCCAAATGAGGTCCACGGCGCCGACGCCGAGGTATCCGATCAATCCGAAGAAGATCGAGGCCAGCGCGGCGCAGCCGTAGCCGGCCAAAATGAAGGCTCCGTCGCGCTCCAGCAGGCCGGCGGCCATCAAGATGATCGCCCAAGCCGGGATAACGTTGCTGAACGGCACCGGCAGGGGCAGCAGGAGGAAGATCGCGCAGACGATGATCGGCAGCGCATGGAGCTGCTGCCGGCGGGGGCTGGCCGTCACCCAGGGGAGTCGTGGGCGCAAGAGGCGTTCGAAGCCCAGCACCAGCCGGCGGGTGAAGGCGAAGACGCGGCGGAACGTCGCGGGCGGGAGGCGTAGATCGAGGAACCGCGCCGGCAGCCACGGCTTCTGCCCCAGCGCGAGGCGGATCGCGATGAGCAGGATGATGCAGCCCAGCGGGGTGGACAGGCCCGGCAGCGGGATCGGGGTGCAGAACGGCAGGGACAGCAGGAGCATCAACAGGATGAATCCGCGCCCGTGGAGCACGGTCATCACCTCCCGGAGCGTGACTTCCTCGACGTCGAACTCCCGGAGGATCAGTTCCAGTTCCTCCGAGAGCCGGCGGGCGGGCGGCGGGGTCTCAGGTGCCGCGGCGGTGGCCATAGAGCTCGAGGTGGAGGCGATGGCCGTAGCGGTAGCCGCGGGCCTTGCAGAGCTCGCCCAGCCAGGCGGCATGGCGGCGCAGCTGTTCGGGGGAAGTGGCCTCAGGCATGAGCAGCACCTTATGGCGCGGAATGTCCCGCCGGAGGGCGGCCAGCATCGATTCCATTTCCTCCAGGTCGGCGGGCCGAGACACGACGAACTTGAACTGATATGGATACTGGTCGATCCAGGCGCGGACGACGTCGGGTTGCCAGCGCGTGGCCTCATGGCGTTTGCGCCAGGCGGCGTGTTCGACCGGGTCCGGGGCGGAGTTGAGGAGTTTGGGGGAGAGGGAGGCGAGGTCGCAGGCGATGCCCGCGGGGGGAATCGTGGCGGCGGTCTCGATCGTGACGTGGCGCCCGGTGGCGCGGATCCCGGCGGCAAGTTCGGGCAGGTCTCGCGCGATCATCGGTTCGCCGCCCGTCAGGACCACGTGACGCGTGGCAGGATAGGCGGCGACGGCCTCGAGCAAGGCGGCGACCGAGCGCGCCTCGCCCTCGGGGTTCCAGGAGGCGTAGGGCGTATCGCACCAGGCGCAGCGGAGGTTGCAGCCGCTGGTCCGGATGAAGAACGAGGGGACGCCCGTCAGTTCACCTTCGCCCTGCAGGGAATGGAAGAGCTCGGAAATCAGCATCCTGAGTTCGCTAGCAAAGCCACCTCGGGCGCGGAGGCGAACGCGGAGTTGGCCACTTCAGCCGAGCATCTCCGCCAGGGAGCGGCAAAGGCGCGGGAAGGCGCTCCGCAGGGCCTTATCCTCCGTCACCAGCACCGTGCCGAGGGCGGCCGCGAGGGCGGCGAATTCGCAATCGTAGGCCGAGCAGCGCGAAGCGGTGGCCAGCGCCAAAACGGCCTCGTCCTCCATCAAGTGCTCGCCGGCGCGGAGACTCTGCCGCGCCAGCCGGAGGGCGGCTGCCGCCTCGGCAGTCGAGAGCCGGCCGGAACGGACATACCCGAAAAGCACGTTGCGGAACTCAGACCGCCAAAGCAGCGGCGCAGCCCAGTCCGGATCGAGCACCACGAGGCGCTCAACCCGCTCGGCCTGAGGGCCGGGCAGCCAGCGGTAGGCCAGAATGTTGGTATCGACGACGATCACCTCCGGCCCGCGCGCTTGAAGCCGTCGATCTCTTCCGCAGTGGTCGTGAACTTCAGCCCAGCGCGAAAGCGCCGGCTTTCGGCGAGTAGTGCGTCGACATCCAGTCGCCGCGCCGGGGCGACCGATTCCTCCAGCAGCGCGAGGACTTCCTGGTTGAGGCTGCGCTTATGGCGTAACGCCCGCGCCTTGAGCTGGCGGTGCAAGCGGTCGGGGAGCGCCTTCAGGGTGATGGCTGGCATCGTGCAACCAAAATGGTGGCGGCCGAAGCACGGTCAAGCGGTGGAGTCGGCCCGAAAATGGGGTGAGGCCCCGGATCGTTGATTTACCGAATCAACCTTCCGCGCAATTGGCCCGGGCCTGGTGCTCCTTCTCGATCAACTCCCGCGCCAACGCCGAAATGCTTTCTTCCTTCGGCTTCAGGGCCGTGACTTTCCGCGGACGGCAGGCGGCGGCCTCGGGGCGTAGGATGGGACGTTACGTTCCTTGCAGATTCGAATTGATACTTCGAAAAGGTAAGGAATTCGGGCAGCCCTTTCTCCGCGGTATTCCAGCCGGCTTCCGGCCCTTCACGCGGTTCAGTTGAGCCCCACCCGCTCGGCCCGCAGGTTCGCCAGCAGGCGCTCCGTCCCCGCCGCCATCGAGAGGCGTGGTTCGTAACCGAGGTCGCGCCGCGCCGCGCCGGGATCGAACCAGTGGTCC